>BTUX01000097.1:0-15481 GCA_045863315.1 Candidatus Hydrogenedentota bacterium
CAGACGGTCCACGGCGAAAACCTCCCGGACTCCGTCCGAATGGGCCAGCGCCTTACGACCATGACCTCGAATCAGGCGAAGTTTCCGCTCGTCGCTTCGAAATTCAAGTTCGCGCAGCACGGCCAGTCGGGCGCATGGGTAAGCGAACTGCTTCCTCACATCGCCTCGATCGCGGACGACCTCTGTTTTATCAAGACTGTCAACACCGAAGCTATCAACCACGACCCCGCGATCACCTATATACAAACCGGCAGCCAACAGCCGGGCCGGCCCAGCATGGGCGCATGGCTGACGTACGGACTGGGCAGCGAGAACTCCGATCTGCCGGGCTTCATCGTGATGCTGTCACGTTCGGACATGCAGCGTCCCGCACAGGCGCTGTTTGATCGCCTGTGGGGCGCGGGGTTCCTCCCGTCCGAGTACCAGGGCGTGAAGTTTCGGTCGGGCGGCGATCCGGTGTTGTTCCTGTCCAATCCGCCCGGGATCGAAGTGGCGACGCGCCGGCGTATGCTCGATGGCATCGCGAAGCTGAACGAAATGCAACAGGCGCGATACCAGGATCCGGAGATCAATACACGCATCGCGCAGTATGAAATGGCCTATCGCATGCAGACGTCCGTACCGGAATTGGCGGACATCTCGGACGAGCCGGAATCGGTCTTCAAGCTCTACGGAGAGGACGCCCGCAAACCCGGCACCTACGCGTACAACTGTCTGCTCGCGCGCAGGCTCGCCGAGCGCGGCGTGCGGTTCATCCAACTGTTCCACCGCGACTGGGACCAGCACAACAACCTACCGAAGGACCTCACACTTCAATGCAGGGACACGGATCAAGCGAGCGCGGGCCTCATCACGGACTTGAAACAGCGGGGGATGCTGGATGATACGCTCGTAATTTGGGGCGGCGAATTCGGCCGCACGGTGTACTGTCAGGGAGAGCTGCAACCCACGAACTACGGGCGCGACCACCACGGGCGCTGTTTTACGATGTTCATGGCGGGCGGCGGAGTCAAACCGGGCATCTCCTATGGCGAAACCGACGACTTCGGCTACAATATCGTCGACAAGCCGGTCCACATCCATGACCTGAATGCCACCGTGCTTCACCTCCTCGGAATCAACCATGAACGACTCACCTACCCGTTCCAGGGCCGCGATTTCCGACTCACGGACGTGCACGGGAACGTGCTGAAGGATTTACTGGCGTAAGGAACAGGCCGCCACCCGGCGTCTATTCGGCGGGTAGCGTAAATCGGCCGAGGGCAAAACGCAGATTTCGCCCTCGGCTTTGTTTTGCGGACCGGCGTACGGCGCACGATCGCGCACCGACCGCCTCTGGAGGGGCCCCCTGCTAGTTCGGATACTAATTGCCTGCGGCGTTGCCGCTACGATACTTGGATGCGGCGCCGCGCCCAATATCACGAACGCCGCGGCGCTGATAACGGAATTGCAGCGCGCCGGTATTCAGGTCGACTCGCAGGGTCCTGCGCCGACACCGACAAGCAGCCATTTCCGTTTGGATGAAGGCATCCGCATCCAGGGGCCCGATTTGTTCGCAGAAATTCTTCGCATTGAAGACCGCCACGTGTTTGACATCGCGAGGTCGGCGGGTCGCCTGCTCGTAGTCGCCGAAGCCGCGGCAGACCAACCCATCCCGGAACGTCCGGAAGTGTATTTCCGCCATCCCTTCGTGGTTGTCATCCGCCAACAGCCCGAGGGGCAAAAACTGGAGAAGACATTGGCAAAGATCCTGCCGCCGGAAAAGAATTAGCCGTTCGCCGGAATCCGCCGCGTGTAAAGAACATATTCTCTCGAAGTGTGCATCGAATCAGCGCAAGAGGCCCTTGAACCCGATGCCCACTCAGCCCTCCTGGTAGAAATCTCTCGTAACCGAGTTTTCCGTTTCTTTCCCCGCGACCCCTGTGGCCCGTGGTCGATCCTTCGTGCGTTCTCCCGACAGACCCCGTTTGATTTTCCGGCCCCGCATATGCACTCTAGTGGTTTGTGTTTTCGTGGCGCCATGCGGGCCAAACCGACGCGTATATGGGCAAGACCAGACCGAATAATTCCCGGCTGAATCGGCGATCGTTTCTTAAGCGTTCCGCCACGGCCATCGCGGCCCCCATGATCATCCCCGGCTCGGCGCTGGGTTTGAACGGCCGTGCCGCTCCCAGTGAACGCATCACCATCGGCTGCATCGGCGTCGGAGGACAGGGCGGCAGCAATATGGCCGCCTTCCTGGCCCTGCCCGATACGCAGGTCGTCGCCGTGTGCGACGTAGACTGCCAACGACGCGACGCCGCAAAAAGCCACGTCGATTCACGGTACGACAATTCCGATTGCACGGCGACGACCGATTTCCGCGACATTATCGCACGGGACGACATTGACGCCGTGTCCATTGGGACACCGGACCACTGGCACGCGATTCCCACCATCATGGCGGCCAAAGCCGGCAAGGACGTCTATTGCGAAAAGCCGTTGTCTTTGACTGTCGAAGAGGGCCGCGCCATGGTCGATGCGGTGAAGCGCTACGGCCGCGTCCTGCAAACAGGCACATGGAGACGTTCGCGGGGAGGATGCCGCCGTGCCTGCGAACTTGTGCGGAACGGCCGCATCGGCGAACTCAAAACGATCAAAATCGGCGTGCCCAAGGGCTATGCCATACGCGGTGGAACGGTGGAGGAACTGTCCAGACCCGCAGAAATACCGCCTGATTTCGATTACAACATGTGGCTCGGTCCAGCACCATGGGCCCCGTATGCGCCCGGACGCTGCCATTTCAATTTCCGTTGGATTATGGACTACGGCGAGGGCTATATTTCCGACTGGGGCGCGCACTACTATGACATCGGCCAATGGGGCAACGGCACCGACGATACCGGCCCGGTGTTCATTGAGGCCCGCGGCGAGTTTCCGCGCGACGGCTTGTACGACGCCCCAACCGACCACGAGATCGTATTCACGTATCCAAACGGTGTAAAGATGGTATCCATCGCGACAGAAGACGCTTCGCAGTGGGGCATGCGCTTCGAGGGAACGGAAGGTTGGTTGTACGTGGAGAGCGACAGCGTAAAGTCCGAACCGAAATCCATCGCCGATTCACCGCTGGGCCCCAACGACATTCGACTTTACAGGAGCGACAACCACCACCGGAATTTCATCGATTGCATGCGCTCGCGTGCGGAAACGGCCGCCCCGGCCGAGTGTGGCCATCGCTCAGCGTCGATCTGCCACGTGGGGTCGATTGCGCTTCAATTGGGCCGCTCGCTCAAGTGGGACCCGCAGGCAGAACGCTTCGTGGATGATAAAGGCGCAAACCGCATGTTGTCCCGCGCCAAACGCGCGCCTTGGAGCGCCTAACAGGTGGAGTAAACTTTTTTGGGGTTCGTTGATGGTATGTTGTCCATCGTGTCACGGCGGATGCATCGGAATTGACATCCCCTACCCCCTTCAAAAGGAGGAGTTTAAGAAGCGGGCGTGTGCGTTTCGATAATCCCCTTCGGAATTTGACCGGTTCGAAAAGAAAACTACCTTTCAAACGCTTCTATCCAAAATGGAAAAAGGGAGCCAACTATGGTGAAACGAAAAACTGGATTGTCCCGGCGACAGTTCTTGAGGCGCAGCACGGTTGCGACGGCCGCCGCCGTCGGCTTTCCGTACCTCATTCCGCCGTCGGCCCTCGGACTGAACGGTACGGTCGCACCGAGCAATCGTATCACCATGGCGTCGATCGGCGTGGGCGGACAAGGCAAGGCCAACCTTCGAGCGTTCCTGGCCCAACCGGACACGCAACTGCTCGCGGTTTGCGACGTCGATTACAAGCACGCCTGCGAAGCGCGCGACATGGTACACGAGACCTACGCGCAGAAGATGGAGACCGGCGAGTATCAGGGCTGCAACCTGTACAACGACTTTCGCGACGTGCTGGTCCGCGACGACGTCGACGCCGTATGCATCTGCACGCCGGACCATTGGCATGCGGTAATCTCGGTCGCCGCGGCAAAGGCGGGCAAAGACATGTACTGCGAAAAGCCGCTGGCCAACGGCATTGGCGAAGGCCGAGCCGTGGTGAACGCGGTGAAACGCTACGGCCGCGTGTTTCAGACCGGCACCCACGAGCGTTCGCGCCCGAATGCGCGGTACGCCGTCGAACTGGTGCGCAACGGGCGCATCGGCACGTTGCGCGAAATCCACGTCAACCTGCCGATTGACAACCACGCGCCGATTCCCAACCAGCCGGTCATGCCCGTGCCCGAAGGGTTCGACTACGACATGTGGCTGGGTCCCGCCCCGTGGGCGCCGTATACGGAAAAGCGCTGCCACTTCTGGTTCCGCTATATTCTCGATTACAGCGGCGGCGAAGTGACGGACCGCGGCGCGCATATCATCGACCTCGCCAAGTTCGGCGCGGACAAGGACCTCACCGGTCCCTCGCAGATCGAAGGCACAGGCGATTTCCCGCGGGACGGACTCTTCAACACCGCTATGGACTACACCTTTACCTTTACGTATCCGGACGGGCTTCGCATCATCTGCAAGCAGCAACCGACCCGTGGCCTGAAATTCGTCGGCGACAAGGGATGGATCTTTATTCACATCCATGGCGGTAACCTCGAAGCGGAACCCGCGTCGTTGCTGAAGGAAGTCATCGGGCCGAACGAATTGCACCTCTACCGCGCGGCGAGCCACCACCGCAATTTCCTCGACAACGTCAAGTCGCGCGGCGAGTGTTTCGCGCCGCCCGAAGTGGGCCACCGCACGGCGAGCATGTGTCATCTCGCAAACATCGCCATGCGTCTGGAACGCCCGCTGAAGTGGGACCCCGAAAACGAACAGTTCATCAACGACGACGAGGCAAACCGCATGGTGTTGCCGTCCGTCCGGTCGCCGTGGAGCCTGGTATGAGCGATAAAGCGCAAACCTTGACAGAGAGGGTGCGGAATATGTGGAAAGTGTTGGCCCCGAAGTCTGCGATGTTGTCGCTGTGCTTGTTCATTTCGATCGCGGCATCCGCGCAGCTGCCGCTGGATGATGCGTTGAAGTATGTAGCGACCTACCGGTTCGGCGAGAGCCGAGAGCCCCTGAGCGTGGTCAACGATCATGTCCGCAGGGCCGACAATTCCGGCAACGCGGAGGAGCAAAAAGTCATCGAGGCAAAACTCCTCGACGTGCTAAAAGCCGGCCCATCGACCGACGGCGTGGATTTCCTGTGCAGACAGTTGAGCATCATCGGTTCCGACGCCGCCGTCCCTGTACTCGCGCCCATGTTAACAAAGGACGAGCAAAGCGCGGACTGGGCGCGGTACGCATTGGAGGGCATACCGGGCGATGCTGCCGAACAGGCACTGATTGCCGCAGCGCAAAAGAACTCGGGCCGTTCCAAGATCGGGGTGATTAATTCACTCGGAACGCGCAGGTGCAGGGCTGCGGTTCCGGCGCTGACGCCGATGATCCGCGACGACGACGAAAGCGTCGCCAGAGCGGCCATTTTCGCGCTTGGCCAAATCGGCGGAGATGAGGCGGCCCGGGCCTTGGCAGCAGCGCGAGGCGTTGCCCCCGACTCGCTAACGTCAACCGTAGCCGACGCATACCTCATGTGCGCGGACGGGTTCGCGCGCGATGGACAAAAAGACAGGGCCCTGGCGATTTTCAGCGAGATGACTTCTGACTCGCAGACCGTTCCCATTCGTATCGCCGCCATTGAAGGCATGGTTAAGGTCCAAGGCGACGCCGCGATTCCGACCGTTATCACGGCATTCAAGGATTCGCATCTGAAGGTGCACACGGTCGCGGCAGGGCTGGCCCGCCGCCTTTCGGGAGACGCCATCGTGACGGCGATTTCGCAGGAGTTGTCGAACTTCCCGCCGGACTCGCAAATCCTCTCGCTGCAAATCCTCAAGGAGCGCGGCGCTTCGGATGCGCGCGACGCCGTCACCGCTTTGACGGCCAGTGCGGACCCCGCCGTGCGACTCGCCGCGATACAGGCGTTGAGCACAGTCGGAAACGCCTCCTCGATACCTTTTCTCATCGAAACGGCCGTCAAAGGCGAAGGCGATGACAAGCGCGCCGCAAGCGAAAGCCTAGACCTTCTGCGGGGCAACGACGTCGACAACGCACTCGCGAACCTATTGAACACTGAGGATCCCGCCACGCGGGGTGAGATTGTACGCAGTCTGGGCGCCCGCGCGGCGGCTGACGCAAAAGGGACCCTGCTCACCGTTGCTGCGAAAGACCCGGATGACGCGGTCAAAGCGAAAGCCTATGATGCGTTGAGCACGATCGCCGGACCCGGCGACTTACCCGCGCTTCTTGATCTCCTGGTTTCCGCAAACGGAACCGCTGTGCAGCAGCAGGCCGAGAGCACGGTCGTGGCGGTCTCGCAGAAAATGGCCGAGCAGAACGAACGGGCAATCGCGGTATTGAAGGCGCTCGCGGACGTTCGGGGCAAACCGGAGGTGCGCGCGTCGCTGGTGAGTGTGTTGGGACGTATCGGCGACCCCAGCGCCCTGCCCGCACTGCGCCGCGTTGCACAGAATGCCCGCAATGAGAAAGTGCAGGATGCGGCGGTCCGCGCGCTTTGCGACTGGCCGACGGCGGAAACACTGGACGACCTCCAGAAGATTGCGGCGAACTCCCCCACCGACTCCCACCGTTCGCTCGCGTTTCGCGGCTTGATTCGCCAATTACGACTCCCCAGCGACCGGCCTGCCCAGACAACGCTGAAGCTCTATGAGGAGGCGCTGAACATGGCCAAGTCGGTCGACGACAAGCGGCTGGTCCTGTCGGGTCTCGGCGAAGTCAAAGATGAAGGCGCGCTCAAGCTTGTTGAGCCGCTGCTGAACAACGAGGATTTGAAGGCGGAAGCGGCCCAGGCGATGGAAACCATCAAGAAAAACATCGGGCAGTAGTCGAAACACATATTCCCGACTCGGACACGCCCCGAGGCTGACGGGGCGTGTCGCTTTTTGCGGACATGGTCGTTGACAGACCGACCGCCGCCTCCGGTTCACACCTGCTTTCAAATGCGGTATGATGACCACGGTCTTAGCGCAGAGGAGTCCAAGCGATGAAAACATATGCCGTGACTGTGACCGTCCTTGCCGCCATCGTTCTGACCACGAACAATCTGCCGGCTGTCCATGCGGCGGCGGGGTTGCCGCCGGCGCTGGAGACCGCCAAACAGGCCCTCGATGCCTCACCCCGACACGGTGAATTCGCGTACATCGCGATGCCGGACAACGAAATGAAACTGAAGACCTTCGTCGTCTATCCAGAAGTGAATGAGAAGGCGCCCGTCATCATCGTCATCCATGAAATATTCGGCATGACCGACTGGGTCAACTCCATTGCCGACGCGCTCGCAGCAGAAGGATTCATCGCCGTTGCACCAGACCTGATCTCCGGCATGGAAGGCGCCGAAGAGAATCCACGGGCAACTATCGGCCAGTTGACGGACGACGAACTGATCAAACGTCTTAATGTCGTACGGGACTATGCACTTGCGCTGCCCGCGGCCAACGGAAAGCTGGGCTGCATCGGATTCTGCTGGGGCGGCAAGTCGACCTTCTTGTACGCGACGGCCCAACCGGACCTCGATGCGGCGGTGGTTTACTACGGGACCTCGCCCGCCACAGAGAAACTCGCGAGCATCAACGCGCCCGTCCTCGGCGTCTACGGCGAGAACGACGAGCGCGTGAACTCGACCATTCAGGCGGCTGAAGAGGAAATGAAACGGCTGGGCAAGTCATTCGAAAAAGAGATTTACGCGGGCGCGGGCCATGGGTTCCTGCGCCAGCAGAGCGGCCAGGACGGCGCCAACCGGAAGGCGACGGAACAGGCATGGCCGCGGACCATCGCGTTCTTGAAGGAACATACAGCACGATAAAAACGGTCTCTGAGAATAGCGTGGCCACCTATCTATGATCATTGCGAAAAAGTACGGGACTTGCCTGAGCGCCATTCTGACCACTTTCAGGGTTTACGCCCAGGACTTCGACTACTTCGAGACGCACATCCGGCCCGTGCTCATCGAGCATTGCTATCCGTGCCATAGCGCCGAGAGTCAAAGCCTGAAAGGCGGTCTACGCCTGGACACGAAGGACGGCGTCTTGAGGGGGGGCGAATCGGGACGGCCCGCCGTTGTGCCGGGCGATGCCGGCCAGTCCCGCCTGATCGAGGCGGTTCGGTACCAGAATCCTGACCTCCAGATGCCGCCCAAGGCCAAGCTCGACGATGCCGTAATCGAGCATCTCGCCGCCTGGATCACAATGGGTGCGCCGGACCCCCGAACCGGCACGGGCATCGCCCTACCCGATACCGGCAGTTCCGGTACGCACTGGGCGTTCCAGCCCTTATCCGATCCGGCAGTTCCGGAAATCGCAAATGACGGGTGGGCACGGACCCCCATCGACCATTTCGTCCAGGCCCAGCTCGAAGCGAAGGGCCTCTCCCTTTCACCGCAGGCAGACCGGCGAGTGCTTATCCGCCGTGCAACCTACGACCTGCTCGGGCTGCCCCCCACCTACGCGGAAGTCGAGGCCTTCGTTTCCGACAATTCTCCGGACGCGTACGAAACGCTGATTGATCGGCTGCTCGCGTCTCCCCACTATGGAGAGCGCTGGGGCCGTTACTGGCTCGACGTGGCGCGGTATGCCGACACCAAGGGTTACGTATACAGCGATCGCGAAGAGCGCCGATTCATCCACTCGTACGCCTACCGAGACTGGGTCGTCAAAGCCCTGAACGACGACATGCCCTACGACCGCTTTCTCATGCTGCAGATCGCGGCGGACCGCATGGTAGGCGACGAAAACGATCCCAATCTCGCTGCCATGGGTTTCTTGACCCTAGGCCGCCGCTTTCTAGGCGTCATGCATGACATCATCGACGACCGCATCGACACCCTGACCCGCGGGACCCAGGCCTTGACCGTGGCCTGCGCGCGCTGCCACGATCACAAGTTCGACCCGATTCCGACTGAGGATTACTACTCGCTGTACGGGGTGTTTTCCGCATCGAATGAGCGCGCCGCCCGCCTGGTCAAGGAGCCGGTGCGGACGGAGGCCTACGTCGCCTACGAGCAGGAGCATCGCGCCCGGGTCGAAAAATTCACGCGTACTTTCGAGGAGAAGCGCGAGGATGTCTCCTCCCGTCTGCGGGCGCAGGTCAAGGAATACCTAATCGCCTTGGTCGACGTGGACAAACTCCCCACGGAGGACTTTTACGAAATCCGCCAGGCCAACGAGATCAATCCGACCATCGTTCGACAGTGGCAGACCTACATGGGCAAAAAGACCGCGGATGATCCCATTTTTGGGCCGTGGCTTGCCTACGCGGCGCTGAACCAGGACAAATTCGCCGAAGAAGCGGAAGCTTTGACCCGCGAACTGTTTCCCAAGGACGAGTCCACCGACGCGCCTAGAGACGCGGCGAAATACAACGCTCGCATCTCGGCGCATTTCAAAGACAGTCCGCCGGTGTCGATGCCGCAAGTGGCCGAACGGTATGGCGATGCGTTCTTGAGTATTCGCAACGCGTGGCGCGACGAACTCGAACAGGCGAGTCTCCGCAAGAAACCGCCACCGGCGCAGTTGCCCGACGCCGACGACGAGGCGCTACGACAGATCTTGTATGCGGAGGACTCTCCGTTCACCATTCCACGCGACGCAATCGTCGATTCCGAGTGGTATTTCGATGAGCCCACCCGCGTGGAGCTGGCCAAACTTCAGCGCGATATCGACGCGTGCATTATTGACATGCCCGGTTCGCCTCCACATGCCGTCATTCTGGAAGACAAGCCGGTTCTCAAAAACGCACGCGTGTTCCGCCGAGGCAATCCCGCGAACCGGGGACCGGAGGTGCCCCGGCAGTATCTGGCAGTGCTATCCGGCGATGACCGGAAACCCTTCCAAGTTGGCAGCGGCCGACTGGAACTGGCCCGCGCCATTGCCAATGCGGATAACCCACTCACCGCGCGTGTGATCGTCAACCGAATCTGGCTCCACCACTTCGGCCAAGGCCTCGTCCGCACACCCAGCGACTTCGGCGTGCGCAGCGAACCGCCGACCCATCCCGAACTGTTGGACTGGCTGGCCCGGCAATTCGTTCGCGACGGATGGTCCATGAAGAAACTGCACAAACTCATCATGATGTCCGCCGTATATCGGCAGTCGAGCGAACCCGTGAAAGTCGATTCGACCGGCCATCCAGCCGATAACGCCGGCGCTGCCGCGGTCGATCCCGAGAACCGATTACTGTGGCGCTTCAATCGGCAGCGCTTGGACTTCGAAGCGATGCGCGATTCCTTGCTTGCCGCGTCGGGCAGGCTGGATGCCGCGTTGGGAGGGCGTCCGGTCGACATCATGGCGCAGCCCTTCAACCCTCGGCGGTCGATCTATGGTTACGTCGACCGCCAGTTTCTGCCCTCCGTGTTTCGCACCTTCGATTTCCCAAATCCCGATATGCATAGCCCGCAACGGTACGACACAACGGTTCCGCAACAGGCGCTGTTTTTTATGAACAGCCCGTTCCTGGCCGAAGTGGCCCGAGCGACCGCCACACGCTCGCAGATCGAGTCGGAGTCGCGGGCGGACGAGCGCATACGCCGCCTCTATCGGTTTGTCTTTCAGCGGGAACCTTCAGAAAAGGAAATCCAGAAAGGGCTTGCGTTTCTGGCCAATACGCCGGAACCACCATTAGAAGAGTCGCAAGCGACGGGACCGCCGGCTTGGCAGTACGGATACGGCGAGTACGACGAGGAAACGCAACGCGTGACGACTTTCGAAGCGCTGCCGCATTTCACCGGCGAGGCGTGGCAAGGCGGCCCCAATTGGCCGGACGCCACGCTGGGTTGGGCGCGCTTGACAGCCGACGGCGGCCACCCCGGGAACGACTTGCAGCACGCTGTGATACGACGTTGGATTTCGCCGATTGACGGCACCGTCTCCATCACCGGCTTCATCCATCACGAAGCGGCGGCCGGCAACGGCATCGCCGCGCGCATTGTGTCGAGTCGCTTAGGGAGGCTCGCCCACTGGACGCTCCACCAACAGAAGGTTGACGTCGACATCGTAAACATTAACGTCGAAAAGGACGATACCATTGATTTCGTAGTCGACATCGCCAATGACCTCAATAACGATCAGTACAAGTCCATCTTTGACTTGAAGCGGACTGACCCAGGCCGGCCCGAGGAGGGGGCCGACTATCTCAGGGACTGGAACTCGGCGAAGGAATTCGCCGGACCGTTCGAGGCGAAGCCGGAACCGCTCTTGCCGTGGGAGCAGTACGCGCAGGTCCTACTTCTCTCGAACGAGTTCGTATTCGTCGATTAGGCCGGCAGTTGACACACATGAACGACCAACTCAAACGGTATATCGGCGAATACGAATCGGCGCGACGGGAAGCGCGGGCGCTTGTCGACGGATTGAATGAAAAGTCCTTTAACCTTCGCCCGGATCCCGAATCGTGGTCCGTGGCCGAATGCATCGACCACCTCTGCGTCTTGGGTAATCTCCTCCTGCCGCGGCTGGACGCCGGTGTCCAGCAGGCCCGCGCAAAGGGGTGGAGGAGTGACGGACCCTTCAGGTACGGATTGTTCAGCAATATGTTTATACGTATGGTCAGCCCCTTGCGTATTACCGGGAGCAGGAGGGGCAAAGCTGCCGCGCCCCTCATCTACCTGCCTTCCAGCGCGACACATGACGTAAATGCGCTTGTGACAAAGTTCGAAACGCTCCAGAACGAATTGATAGAACGCGCCAAGGCGGCGGACGGGCTGGACATCGCGCGAGTCCAAATTGTATCGCCGGTGTCCGTGCTGATACGGATCCGCCTCGGCGCGTGGTTCGAAGCGATCGCGGCGCACCAGTTCCGGCATATCGAACAAGCGAAGCGCACCAAGGAGGTTGTCGCAGGAGGGGCGTTGTGATGGAATTTGCAGCAGCACGCTCGGGTGCGACTTCGAACACGAGCACGCCTTCAACAGCGCAAATGGCAGTGACATCGCATCGAAATCGGGCACGCGCAACATGTGCCGCCGACTGTCGCGTTCCAGCGCACAGCAAGAACGTCGAGCATGTGCTACAATGCCCGTAATCGGGTCGGCCATGTCGCACCATCCCTTACAGATTGAAGACGCCCTATTAACCCGGCGCGGGTTTCTCTGCCGCTGCGGCATGGGATTGGGATCGCTGGGGCTTGCCGGGCTGCTGCAGAGCGCCGGCGTGGCGCAAGCCGCCGAGGGCGCCAACCCGGTACTTCCCCGCGCGCCGCACTTTCCCGGACGGGCCAAACGGGTCATTCACTTCTTTTTGAACGGCGGCCCATCCCACATCGACACGTTCGATCCCAAGCCGGCGCTTGAGAGATATGCAGGAAAGCCGCTGCCTTATGAGAATCTGCGCACCGAGCGCAAGACGGGTGCCGCTTTTCCCTCGCCGTTCCGATTCAGGAAGTACGGGCAAAGCGGCATCGAAGTCAGCGAGATTTTTGCGAACGTCGCGCGGCACGTAGACGACATGGCCATCATCCGCTCGATGCAGGCGAAAGTGCCCAACCACGAGCCGTCGTTGATGCTGATGAATTGCGGGGACGCGGTGCTCAGCCGCCCCAGCGTGGGTTCGTGGGTAACCTATGGGCTCGGATCCGAAAACCAGAACTTGCCCGGTTTCATTTCCATGTGCCCGGGTGGATATCCGATTAAAGAGGCGGAGAATTGGCAGTCCGGGTTCCTGCCAGGCGCGTTTCAGGGCACCTATATCGACTCGCAGCACACCAAGCTGGAGAAGTTGATTGAGTATATCCGCAACAACACGACGTCGTTGGACGACCAGCGCCGCCAACTCGATTTGCTACATGAACTGAACGAGGACCATCAGCGCGCGCGGGCCGACGATGAGCGCCTCGAAGCCCGGATTCAGTCGTTTGAACTGGCCTATCGCATGCAGATGGAGGCGGCGGACGCCTTTGATATCGAACAGGAACCCGAGCACATTCGGCAAATGTATGGCGACGGTGTCCATGCCCGGCAGACGCTCATTGCGCGCAGACTGCTCGAACGGGGTGTGCGGTTCATCCAACTGTGGCACGGCGCCGGACAACCTTGGGACAATCACGACAACATCGAGATTCACGGCAAGCTTGCAAAGGAAATCGATCAACCCATCGCCGCCTTGATGACCGACCTCAAACAACGCGGCATGTTCGACGAGACGCTTATCATCTGGGGCGGCGAATTCGGCCGCACACCGACGGTCGAGTTAAGCGCAGGCGGCGACCCATTGAAAGGCCGCGACCACAACCCCTATGGGTTTACCGTGTGGCTCGCCGGCGGAGGCGTGAAAGGCGGCACGGTGTATGGCGCTACCGACGAATTCGGTTTCAAAGCGGTCGAGCATCCACTTCAAATCCACGACTTGCACGCAACCATTCTGCATCTGCTTGGATTCGACCACGAAAAGTTCACCTACCGCTACGCGGGGCGCGATTTTCGGCTGACAGATGTCCATGGGCGGGTCATTCGCGAAGTCGTGGCTTAGCCCGCATTTCTCACCAGTCGCTCCCGATGACGGGAGCGACTGGTGAGAAATGCTCACGAGATAGCATAGAAGTCAATCGGGTGAGGATTTTTCACACCAACAGCCCGTTTTCCCTGTCGCTGCATACAGGTATGTGCCGCACGAAGCTGTATCCTTCATTGCCCGCGGGTGTGAAAAATCCGGGTTAGCCGACGCGCAGCTTCAGCAGCGTCACGCTGATCCCGGGAATCGCGACGCCACCCGGAGCAATCCGGATGCGTCCTTCCTTGATTTGCACGGGACGTTCGCTGTCGGGATCGTTGTAGGCCATTCGATCGGAGGCGGTAATCGTCCAGGACAATGCGCGCGGTCCGATATCGCCCGCCACGGCGCCGAGATTCAGAACCAGGTCGTTTTCGAGTGGATTGACAATTCCAACCGTAAGGTACTTCCGATCCTTCGTCAGCGTCGCGCAAACGTCCAACGGAGTGAAATCTCCGCCCACGTCAACGGGTATTTCGCCAAAATGCTCCCGGTACAGCTTCAGTACAAGCCCTGTGGTCTCGAATGCGGCTGCGGTCTTACTGGTCTTGATGCAGCCGATGACGTTGACCGTCTGCGCATAATTGGCCATGTAGAAGATGTCCGAGTTGCGGGCCATTTCATGCAGCCCCGCCGCGATTCCCAGCGCGTCCTGCAAGAAGTACCGTGTACCCAGTTCGCCGAATACGTGCGGGCCGTACCAGTAGTTCCATTCGTCCAGGGCGATGGGAACGAGCTTGCCCTGCAAAGCCGGGATTTCCCGATGGTACCTGCGGTGGGCCTCGGCTTTTCGGCGCACGTTCTCTGGAATCTGGCGCACATGCTCGAGTAGCCCTGGTTTTGCGCCGGTATAGAAATGTTCGCTCAGGTAGTCCATGTGGTCGGCGCAGTTGGCGAGCATGGTCTCGCTCCACTTGCTTCCGCTGTCGCCGACGCCGATCAGTTTAATGTCGGCGTCCACCGCCCGCATGGCATCGGCAAATTGATTGTGTTTCGACACATACTGCTCAAGCGGCATATGGCCGAGTTGCCAAGTGCCGTACATTTCGTTGCCGATGCTCCAAAAGGTGCACCGCCAAGGCTCGCTGCGTCCGTTCTGCGCCCGCAACCTGCCCATTGCAGTGCCCGCTCCGCCGTTCACATACTCGACTTCGTCCCGTGCCATCTCAACGTCGCCGAGCCCGCTGTTCACCGCGATGAAGGGCTCCGTGTCGAGGAGTTCGCAAAACTTCATGAATTCATGGATGCCGAAGTCGTTGTGTTCGACACCGAGCCACGCCGGGTTCTTTCGCGGCGGTCGCGTGTCCGGATCGCCGATGCCGTCCCGCCAGTCGTAGCCGCTGACGAAGTTCCCGCCGGGCCAACGGTATACGGGCGAATTCAATTCCCTAAGCAGGGCAAGGGTGTCCTTGCGCATACCGTGTACATGGTCCGAAGGCATGAGCGACACGGCGCCGACTCGAACGGTATCCGTTGCCTCAATTTCCAATCGCGCGTCATCGACCGATTCTCCGGCACGGAACCGGATCGGATACTTGGCAAACGTCGGCCCAAGGTTCCGGATAGACACGGCATCCCGCTGGCGGGCGCCGTCACCCCATACTAGGCGGACCTCGACGCTACCCGTTCCCGATAGCACCACTCGGCCTATGTACAACTTGCCGGATCGCACTCCCAAGCCACCTTGGTATATCTGGGATGAAGGCGAGAGTATAGGGGTGTGTTGACCGACGTAGGGATTCTCCATGGTCATGTCCACCGTGCCGTCGGCCTTCCACGGCGAGTCCGCCGCTCCTACCGCATAGAAAAACTTGCGGTCCTCGAGCATCTCGGCCCAGATGCCGCCATAGATGCAGCGGCCGAGGTGTTCGATGAATTGACCGTACACGAATTCCGAGATCGGATGGCCGGTTTTCGAC
>BTUX01000098.1:0-15324 GCA_045863315.1 Candidatus Hydrogenedentota bacterium
TTTCCCGTAGGGATCCTCGTAAAGCTTGATCAGTTCGTCGTACCGGCCTTCCTTCTCCCATTGACGCATGGCCGCATAGTTGTACTCAGGCGAAGAGAATTCCGGCACCGGACGCAGGTCCCACAGGTCCGTGCGATCCAACGATATCTTCAGGGGATCCCCATCGCCCCAGACCAAGGCGCCAATCGTGCCGTTTCCAAGCGGAAGCGCCTCGTCCCACCGCATGGCAGGGGAGTCGCAGTCAATCGAGTGCGCGGATTCTCCAAATTCCGCAGCGATGGCAAACAACGGAAGGACCAAGCCGGCAATGTACTTCATTTGTGCGTTCCCCAACTGAATCTGTGCTCGATTCCGCATGTGCGCTCGCAGTGTATCACGATCGGTACGGCTCCGCCGACCGGCGCTGAGGTGGTGTAACCGCGCGCGAAGGAGTATCATGGAAGTGGATGACTTTTCGCATTCAAAGCGTCGTGGTTCGGGGGGATGCGGGGAAATGTCCAAGAGGGGGAGTAGTGATATGTCTCATCGAAGCAGTCGTCGCGATTTTCTCAAAAGCGCAGCCGCGGGCGCGACCGCGTTGTCCATGTCGGCTGTCAGCTACGCGCGGGTGGTAGGGGCAAACGACAGAATCTCGGTCGGCATCATTGGGTGCGGCGGGCGTGGGATCGGCGCGCACATGAGGGGCATCAACACGCATGCCGGCGCGGAGAACGTCGAAATCACGGCGGTGTGCGATCCCTGGCGGCCGCGGCGCGAGGAGGCGGCTGCGCTGTGCAAGGAGTGGTATGGCGTGGAAGCGCGTCAGTTCGTCTCGTACAGGGACCTGCTCGCGCTCGATGACATCGACGCGGTCACAATCGCATCGTGCGACCACCAGCATACCACCCATCTGAAGGCTGCCGCCGAGGCGGGCAAAGATGCGTATGTGGAAAAACCCCTGGGCACAAATCTTGACGGCGTGAAGAAGGCGTGCGACGCCGTCAAAAAGAGCAACGTGATCGTACAGGTTGGGACCCAACTTCGCAGCATGGCGAGTATGACCGGCGTCCGCGAGGTCTATCGGACCGGTGTCCTCGGGACCGTCGGCCGGATCGAGCAACACCGGAACGGTTGGCGTCCCTATTGGTATAGCTACATCAAGGAAGTACGCGAGGACGATGTCGATTGGAGCGAATTCCTGATGGACCAGCCCAGACAGCCGTTCGACCCCATCGTCTATTCGGGCTGGTACGGATACCGCGGCTTTTCCGACGGACCGGTGCCGGGGTTCGGAAGCCATTTTATCGATCTCGTCCATTACATCACGGGCGCACAGTATCCCGTGAGCAGCGTGTGCCAAGGCGGCGTGTTCACCTGGAAAGACAAGTACCGATTCACGTGTCCGGACCACGTTCAGGCCACTTGGGTCTACCCGGAAGGGTTTATGGCGTCGTACACCACGAACTTTGGGAATGGAAGCGGTAATACCTTTACGATCTTCGGTGAAAACGGTGTGCTGGATCTGGCGAACGGGGAAAAGCCGATGCTGTCCGGCGATGGCGCCGGGCCGGAGCGGCGGTGTGTGCCGCAGCCGCGGCCCGTCGAGCACATCGAGCGGCCCGATCACATGTTGAACTGGCTTCGGTGCATCCGTTCACGCGAAACCCCGCACGCCCCGATTGACGCGGGATATCAGCACGCCGTCGCCGTCATCATGGCGATGAAGGCGTACGACACCGGACACCGCATCGTGTACGATGAGGAGAAGCGCGAACTGCGGAAAGGTTAAGGGTCGCATCGCGCTGAATTCTGCACGAACGCTATGAAACAAACTCGTCCACCACACATCACGCGCCGCGGGTTTCTTCAGCACGGCGCGCCGTTCGTCGCCGCAACCGTTTGCGCGATCACCGCACAAGGCGAACCGTCGGGTATGAATCGGCAAATCGGCTGCTACACGAGACCCTGGGCGGAGTACGACTACCGAGTGGCGCTGGACGCGATCGCGGAGGCGGGTTTTACGTGTGCGGGCTTGATGACTGCGAAAACGCCAAACCGTCTCGTTATCTCCGTAGCGACCTCGATTGAGGAGGCCGGCCAAGCCGGTGAGGAGTGCAGAAAGCGTGGGTTGTCCGTCCCTTCCGCCTACGGAGGAGACATCCCCTCGCACGAGTCGGTGGCCGCGGGCATTGGCGGCATGCATACGCTCATCGACAACTGCGTCGCGGCCGGTGTTTCGAATCTTATGATGGGCGGCGTCGCCACGGAGGAACTCGCGGGACCGTATTACAAGGCTATCGCGGAATCCTGCGATTATGCCGCAGAGAAAGGGATTGGAATCAGCCTGAAGCCGCACGGCGGAACCAATGCGACCGGACCGCAGTGCCGCAAGATTGTGGAGAGCGTAGGGCACAGGAACTTCGGCGTCTGGTACGACCCCGGCAACATTTTCTATTACTCGGACGGATCCTTGGACCCCGTAGACGATGCCGCCTCCGTTGACGGCCTTGTAGTCGGCATGAGCGTAAAGGACTACCGTGATCCCAAGGTTGTGGAACTCACCCCGGGTACCGGACAGGTGGACTTCCAACGAGTCATGTCCCGCCTCATCCAGGGAGGATTTCGAACCGGTCCACTGATTGTCGAATGCCTTTCGCCCGGCCCCCTTGAGCATCTGCTCGTCGAAGCGAAGAAGGCCCGCCGGTTTCTCGAGGAACTCGTGACGACAACGGAACCGGCATAGCCGCGAATCGAACGAGAGCCTTCCTGCTAGCCCGGATTTTTTACACCCGCGGGCACTGAAGGATACAACTTCGTGCGGCAGATACCTTTATGCAGCTACAGGGAAAACGGGCTGTCGGTGTGAAAAATCTTCACCCGATTGACTGCTATGCTATCTCCTGAGCATTTCTCACCAGTCGCTCCCGTCATCGGGAGCGACTGGTGAGAAATGCGAGCTAAACCACGCCCTCAGCCCAACGTCTGGCGTGCGTACCGGTGCATGGCGCGTACGTTGTCTGGAGGCGTACCTCGGGGGACCTCGCAGCCTGCGCCGACAATGTACGGCGATTGAGCGTCACTATGGCACGTTGCGATGGCAGCGTACACGGATTCGGGCGTCCCTTCTCGAAGCACCCGTACGGGATCGATGTTGCCCAACAGCACCTGGTCCGGTCCCATCGACGCTCGGGCCGCCGAGAGTGAGGCGGGCCAGTCGAGATCGACGATGTCGCATCCAAGCCGGCCCATGCCGGCCAGGATAGGCGACGTGTTTCCGCAGATGTGCAGCCGAACCCGCGCCCCGTATGCTTTCAGCCCATCCACCAATCGTTTTTCGGCCGGCCACACAAACTCCTCATACAGTTGAGGGCCGACCAGCGACGCCGCGGCATCGCCGATACCGATGAGGTCCGCCCCCGCTTCGACTTGGGCGCGCCCAAATCGCAGACCCAGGTCGACGGTGAAATCGAAAAGATCGCGCACAAAGGTTGGGTCTTCATAGAAATCCATCATCAGCGTATTGATGCCGCGCAGGTCCGCCCCTTCGGCGCAGGGCCCCTCGACCCACCCTTCGATCAGCTTTTCGCCCTGGACACGTTCCTTGAACAGCGCGGCCGCGCACACCCGATCGTGCATTCGACCGCCGCCGAGCGGATCGGGAAACTCGAGCCTGCCGAGTTCCGCCTTATCCGCGAGCCGGGCATCATTCTCGTCGATAGCGGGAGGCTGATCGTCGAAGTAGCGAATTAACGCGCCGCAGTCGGCCGCCTCGCGCCCTGGATCGGAGATGCACGACACATAATCGAAATCGTAGTCCTCCGCCACGCGCAACTGGGACTCGACTAAGGCCCGGAAGTCGGTTGCATACCGGCGATAACGGATTCCCGCGTGGTCAGCGGCGAACATCATGGTAATGGGCATGAAGGCAAGACAATCGGCCTTGCCCGTATGGATCACGGACAGAATGCGTTCCCGTCCATTCATGATCGAAACTCCCCCTCTCCCGCGATATGGCCGCCCCTGTGGTCGACGCAATCGAGACGCGCAAGCCGTCTGCAGTATGCCACAATTCCGCGTTCCCCCAAAAAGCGTTGGATTGACGAAATCCCACGCGATTGATATCGTCGGATGGACGGGCACATTTTTCCGCATGCCGCGAGGGGGGTCGGAGTTGTTCCATTCATTCATCGGCGCGCAAGCGTATGAAAAGCAAAGGGGGAGGTTTCAGACATGACGCCGTCGACCAGCCAGAAGTACGAAGAGCGCCTGCGCCGGTACCAAGCGGCAATGCGCAACGAAAAGCCCGACAAGATACCGATTCGGCCGTTCGCAGCGGAATTCGCCGCGACCTACGCCGGCTACACCTGCCAGGAAGTGACGCACGATTATGAACTGGGACACGCCGCGGTCCTCAAATGCGCAACGGACTTCGATTGGGACGCTACAGTCGGCAACATGGTGTATGTGTGGACAGGGCTGACCGAGGCGATCGGCCTCAAGTACTACGGCGCGCCCGGCATACACGTCTCCCCGGACGTCGGATTTCAGTACATCGAGCCGCCAGAGCACCAGGCCAACATGATGGCGGATGAGTACGAGCAACTGATCGCCGACCCCACGGGTTTCCTCTTCAATACCTGGCTGCCGCGGGTATCAAAGGACGTGGTGAAACCCGGCGACCCCGCCACCTACCGAAACAATCTCAGCTTTCTCAAAGGCGGCATGGCGATGTTGAACTACTTCAACGCGCTTGGCGCGCAAAATGAGCGGTTGCGGACCGAGTGCGGCGTCGTGCCCGCCATCGGAGGCATACTCAAAGCACCCTTGGACATCCTAGGCGACAAGCTTCGCGGTTACTACGGTTTGACACGCGACCTACTGGAAGAGCCGGACACGGTGCTCCGCGCATGCCAGGCGCTCGCGCCGCATTTGCTCCATGTCGCGCTGACAAGCGCCGATCCGGAAAAACGCGTGCCCATCACGATCTGGATGCATCGAGGGTGCGTGCCGTTCATCACCCCCGAACAGTTCAACACGGTATTCTGGCCGACGCTCCGACCCATTATTGACGCAATCTGGGCCAATGGGTACCAGACATTGTTCTACGGGGAAGGAAATTGGGACGCCCACCTCGAGACCTTCGCCGAACTTCCGGACGGAAGCATCATCTTTCATATCGACCGCACGGACATCGAGAAGGCCCACCGCGTGCTCGGCGGCCGCTTCTGTTTGAGCGGGGGCGTTCCGAACACGCTGCTGGCACTGGGGACTCCGGCTGAAGTGCGCGATGCGTGCAAGCGCGTGATCGATATCGCCGCCCCCGACGGCGGCTATATCATGGATGCAAGCGCGATAATGCAAAACGATTCGCGGGTGGAGAATGTCATGGCGATGACGGAATTCACCCGGCAATACGGTGTGTATCCGGGCCAGCGGGCAGCGCGGCAGCCCAGCCACGCACCCCAACCCATCAAGCAAACACAAACTCAGCCGGGTTCCCTGTCGAAAGCGCGGTCGGACTCAGGCCCTCCTCCGGGCGTGTGCATTCCGTGGAGCGCGAAACGCGCCGAACTGGGACCCATTCCCGGCGACGAGGCCATCGTCAAACGTGTGTGGGAGAATATCGAGGGACTCGCCTACACCTATATCTGGCACTGCCTCGTGTCGTTCTGACCGGTCAGCCGGCGACAACGGCGTCGAGGTAGTCCAGCGCTCGCTGGGGATCCGGAGCGTATGCGTTTGCGTGAATTCTGCGCGCGAAATCTTCATTGACCGGTGCGCCGCCGATAATGACCTTCGTGTCCGGGTTGTGTTCGTGAATCGCCTGAATGATTCGCTCCATGTTGACCATGGTCGTTGTCAACAGCGCGCTCAATCCCACGATGCAGCCGGGGTTCTCCTCGACGGCCTCCACGAACTTCTCCGGGGCGACATCCACGCCCAAATCGATGACCTTATACCCCCCGCCTTCCAACATCATGGCGACAAGGTTCTTGCCGATATCGTGCAAATCTCCCTGCACGGTCCCGATCACGAAGGTGCCCCGGTGATGCGTCTGCCCGGACTCGAAGTAGGGCTTGAGATGGGCCATCGCGGCCTTCATGGCCTTGGCTGCCATCAACAGATCCGGCACGAATGCTTTACCCTCGCTGTAACGTTTACCGACGGCGGTCATTCCGGTGATCAGGCCCTCCGCGAGTACGACCTCGGCGGACACACCGGCCTCGAGCGCTTGTTTTGTCAGCTCATCCGCGCCCGGCTGACCTTTGAGATCGGGCGGATAACCCGATTCTAAGTTGGATTTACCCCGCTCAATGCACACCGCAATCCGATCCAACAGATCTCTCATTGTACCCCCTCGGCTGTACATGCGCTTGTTTTGGCCGGATCCCGCACTCCCGGCAGACCCAGGCCCATTCGGCGGTATTGTACACGACGGACCGCCGTTCTGTCTCGGTATCTTGCTCTCAACGGTGTCGGAGCGGGTATGATACCCCCCAAAAACCGGAGCATTCGCAAATGAACTCACGAGACCGTGTCATCCGCGCAATCGAACGGCGTCGGCCCGACCGTGCCCCGCGTGACCTATGGCGCCTGCCCGGTGTCGAAATCTTCCGCAAGAAGGAATTGGACGCCCTGCTCGAACGTTTTCCCTTAGACTTCGAAGCCCCTCCCAGCGCCTACGGCCCGTCCTTGCGGGCATCCGGCGTGCCGAACCGGATCGGCGCCTACACCGACGAATGGGGCTGTGTGTGGTCGGTTTTCGAAGATGGCGTCGCGGGAGAAGTCAAATGGCATCCCCTCTCGGACTGGAACGCGCTGTCCACCTTCACCGCGCCGTGGGAGGTGCTCGATCAGGCGGACCTGTCAAAGGTTGATGCCCATTGCCGAGCAACCGATCGCTTCGTTCGGGCCAATACGTCGGTGCGGCCCTTTGAACGCATGCAATTCCTGCGTGGTACGGAAAACTTGTATCTCGACCTCGCGTATATGCCGTCGGAACTCTTTACGCTGCGCGATCGGATTCATGAATTCTATCTGCGCGAAATCGAGCTCTGGTCGCGCACCGGCGTAGACGGGATTTTCTTTATGGATGACTGGGGATCGCAGTCGAATCTGCTGATCGATCCCGAACTCTGGCGCTCGTTTTTTAAACCGCTTTACCGGCAATACTGTGAAACGATTCACAATGCGGGAAAACTCGTGTTCTTTCACTCCGACGGATTCATTGAGCCGATCATTCCCGATCTGATCGAGATCGGAATCGACGCGCTGAACTCGCAGTTGTTCTGCATGAACATCGAAGAGTTGGCGCTCCGCTACAAAGGGAAGCTCACGTTTTGGGGCGAGATTTGCCGGCAGCGGGTCCTGCCGTTCGGCACGCCCTCAGACGTCCGCAACGCTGTCCGGCGGGTCCGCGCCGCGTTCGACGACGGCGTTGGGGGGCTTATCGCGCAATGCGAGTGGGGATTGCACGATCCCGCGGAAAACATCGCCGCCGTGTTCGAGGCATGGCTGGAGCCGGCCGCACCCACACTCGCCGGCACGGCGGAGCAGAGCGCGTCGCGGGAGTAAAGAATCCTCGCCGAATTCACTCACATCCTTTCACCTGAACATTGCGCACCCGTCGCCCGTGCAGACTCGGGTGGGCGGTGAGCCATGCGGGTCAGTCCGTTCCTTCCGGGAAAAGCAGGGCGTCGACGAAGACCGACTCGAAGTCCGGGTCGAGCGACAGTTCGACATGATCGGTCCGGAGCGCCGTTTCCCGAGCGCGTGCCCGTTCAGCCAGCGACAACGCGGCCAGGCGCGCCCCCGCCAGGGACGTGTTTCCGACAAAGACGATGCGTTCGGCATCGACTTCGGCCGGCAGCAATCCAATCCGTTGGGCTTGGTGGCAGCGGATATAGTTGCCGAAGGCGCCCGCCACGAGAACGGTCTTTAACCGGTCCGCCTTCAAGTCCAATCGGCGAAGCAGGATGGTCAGCCCGGTCCGCACGGCGGCGATCGCGAGTTGCAGTTGCCGGACATCGCGCTGGTACAGAGCGATGGCACGGCCATTGAGCGACTCGGACGGCTCGACCAGAACAAAGGAGACGGCATCGTCGATAGTGCGAAGTCTGCGCCGGACCGCTTCGTGGACGGTAGCGGGAATCGAATCCGCCCACGCCATAGCGCCGCTTCGATCAACGATTCCAAGCCGCAGCAACTCGCCCAACAAGTCAATGAGCGCCGATCCGCAGAGTCCCACGGGAGGTCCCCCGCCAATGACTTTGATCGACACCTCGTCCTCCAGACGGATCGCTTCGATCGCGCCGGCCGCGGCGCGCATGCCGCACGTTATGCATGCGCCCTCGAAAGCCGGGCCCGCCGCGCACGACGCGGCCACGACTCTTCCATTGGCCAGAACGGCCATCTCGCCGTTTGTGCCGATGTCAATGAAAAGGGCGGGGCCGTCCATCTGGGCGAACCGCGTGGCCACCAGACCGGCCACCGTATCGCCGCCGACGTATCCGGCTATCACCGGGAAAACGTAACACCCGGCCTTCGGGTGGGCGGTCAGGCCTAGGTCCCCCGCGGCGAACTCGAGCGAATCGCTGACGGCCGGCGTAAACGGGCTTGATCCGATCGGGGCCGGATCCAACCCCAACAGCAATTGCTGCATGGTTGTGTTTCCCGCAAACGTAATCTCGTACACATCCTGGGGAGAAACCGCCGCGGCGCAGGCCATTTCGACGATCATCTCGTTAAGGGTTTCGACCAATTTTCGGTGCATCTGTTCAAGTCCGCCCGGCTGCATGGCCGCAAATGATATGCGTGACAGGATGTCGTCGGCGAACACGACCTGAGGATTGATACGGGATGCGCGCGCCAATTCGGCGCTGGTGGCCAAGTCGACCAACGAGGCGGCAAGCGTGGTCGTTCCGATATCGAACGCGACCGCCAGACATCGCGTGGCCGCGGCACTGTCCCTGAAGTCCAGCAGGGTCCCGTGGGAAACAACGGCGGCCCCCCGATAGCCCGATGCGCGAAGTTTCACGGGAAAAGTCCGCAGCGTCTCCAGGTCAAGCCGCAGTGGCCCCGTAACACGCTCAAGCCGTGTACAATCGGAAACATCGTCTTCCAACGTCGGCCGCGGAAGCGTCACCTCGACGACCCGTACCGGCGGATCCTGCGTCGGGACCCGATCGAGCGGGGACTCGATCAGGATGGGAAGGTGCGCGAGCACGGGCGTTTCCGGCACGTGCACGGTCATGGACGAGTCCACTGCAACCTGGCACGCGAGACGATAACCGTCACGCACTTCGCTGTGGGACAGCAACGCCCGCTCGGCTTCCGTAAGACCCGCGGAATTCTCGCCGACTATTCGAACCTTGCACTTGCCGCAATTGCCCTGACCGCCGCAGGGGGCTTCAACCGGAATTCCCGCCATCGCCGCCGCCTGCCGGACCGTCATCCCCACCGGCGCCGCGACGCGGACACCGCGGGGCACAAATAACACGCTGCACGTGTCGCTCGCGTTCACGCGATTTGGGCCCGCTCGATGTCCACGGCCCGCGCGATCGCGCGAATGTGGGCCGGCGTCGTGCCGCAACAGCCGCCAATGATGTCGGCCCCCGCCGAGACGAGGTCGTGAACACAGGCCGCCATGGATTCAGGCGTCTCGGGGTAGATATCGCCGGCATCCGTGTGGGTCGGACATCCCGCGTTGGGGTGAACAAGTATGGGGACGGTCGGCGCCGCGGCGCGCATTTCCCGGACGATGGACACCATCGGAAGGGGTCCCTGGCTGCAATTCGTTCCGATGATATCGGCGCCGGCTTCCACAAGGGCCGTCGCCATCTGTTCGGGCGTTACACCCATCATCGTGTAATAAACACCCCCCATTTCCCGCTCGAAGGTAAACGTGCATATGACTTCGAGGGTAGTGTGGTCTTTCGCGGCCCGCACCGCCTGAATCGCCTCGTCGATCGCCGACATCGTTTCAATGCAACAGGCGTCCGCACCGCCCTTCTCGAGGGCGACCACCTGCTCGCAGAACGCATCGTATAGATCCTGTTCCGTCACGTCGCCCATGAGCACCATCTTGCCCGTGGGCCCTACGGACGCGATCACGCAATGATCAGGACCGGCAGCCTGCCTCGAAATCGCGGCGGCAGCGGCATTCAATTCCGCGGCGCGCTCGCCCAACCCATAGCGCGCCAGATTGAATCTCGATGCCCCGAAGCTGTTGGTGGTGATCAGGTCGGCGCCCGCATCGAGGTACTGCCTTCCGATGTTCAGCAGTGCTTCGGGACGTTCGACGCTCCACAGCTCGGGGCACTCGCCGGGGCGCAGCCCGGCCCCCATCAGCATGGTCCCCCATGCTCCATCGGACACGAGGAGTTTCTTCCGCTTCAGCGCAGCGAGTATGGATGGCATTTCGGGTCCTCACTGACGTTTGCCGGCGCACGTCCGGCCTCAGGTACATCCTACCAATTCCGAGCGCGTATTCCACGCGCCCCTCTCGGCGACATTCGTATCCAGCGGCGCTTATGGTGTAGGATCGGATCAAAAGGGGAAGTGCGTACTATGGCTGAAGCAGTACCTCAGCTTATCAGTTACATTGCGCCGAGCGCGCCCGCCACCCGAAGACCCGCCACGGGCAACGAGCCGTTTCTCCGGCCGGAAATCGGTTTTACGCCGAAGTGGTACCGTGACGCCCTGGGCATTGATTTCGGCGAGCGGTGGCACACCGACCCATCGTACCGGCGCGACACCATCGTTGCGATGCGCTCGGAACTGCGCCGGCGCTTCGATGGCGCTCCCATCGGAGGAATCGATCGCGACAACGGCCCCCTCGACCTACTGACCGGGACCTATGGCGCCTGCACCGTCGCCGGCATTTTCGGACTCCCGATTCGATATCATGCCGACAATTGGCCCGTCGCCGTCACAGGGACACTGACCGAGGACCAACTGGACCGGCTTGAGCCTCCTGACTTGGATGCGAACCCATTCCTCCACGCGCTCATGGATCAAGTGGAATGGATCGCGCGTTCGGAGGGCGTCGTCCGGGGCTATATCAATTGGCAGGGCATTTTGAACAACGCGCACCGACTCCGGGGCGAGGACCTTTTTCTCGATATGCTCGCCGAACCCGAACGGTGCCGCCGCCTGTTCGACTGCGTGTGCGCAACGATGATCGACGCGGCCAAGCGGCTGCACGAACGGCAGCGTGTGACGGGGTTCCACGTAGACTTTTTCACCGCAAGCAACTGCCTGGTCAATCTGGTGTCGCCGGAACTGTATCGAGACCTGCTGCTACCCTATGACAAACGGATCGCCGAGGCGTTCGACCGCATCGGCATCCACAATTGCGCATGGACAGTCGACTTGTACGCGGAATCCTACGCGAGTGTGCCCCGCGTCGCGTATATCGACATGGGCCTGGAATCGAATCTGACGCGGATACGCGAACTGTTTCCAACGGCGCGCCGGGCGGTGATGTACCGGCCCACCGAACTGGCGGCCAAGTCTCGCTCTCAAATCGAGCAGGACCTCCAGCGGGTCGCCTCGCAACTCGGACCCTGTGATCTGGTGGCCGCCGACATCGAAAGCGGCACGCCCGACGAACGCGTACTCGATGTGGTATCTATCTGCGACCGCATCAGCGGTTCAATCCGATAAAACCCACCGCGCCGCGGACCGGATTATGCGAACGGGAACAGACGCAGCACGTGCAATGGAGGTCGGGGAGCGGAAACCTTTGTCACATGCGTCATACGACAACGAACTCAATCACCACGGGAAATGGCGCCATGAGCCCGCATTTTCAACTCACTAGCCTGCGCCCAAAACGTCATCATCATGCTGGAAACGCACCCGGACCTCGGCACGAACGGCGAGGCGCATCTTGAAACCATGAAGGCGATCGACCACCCGCAGGTACGCGTGAATTTCGACACCGGCAACATCACCGACTACAACCGGGATCGAAACGCAGTAGACGAACTGGCGAAGATCATCGATTACGTGTGCACGGTCGAACTTAAAGACCACAACGGCGCATTCCAGACATGGGTGTTTCCGCCGCTTGGCCAGGGTGTAGTCGATTTCAGAGGTGTGCTCCGCCTCCTGCGCGATCACGGCTATGCGGGGCCTGTCACACTCGATTTCGAGGGGACCAAAGGCATCGAACTCGACGAAGCCGGCACCAAGAAGGCCATCGAAGAGTCAATCGCATACATCCGATCCATCGGCGATTTTGCATGATAACCGCACGGGAAGGTACGCTGAAAGGAGCCGACCCGGCTGGCACCCGACACATCGGGGTAACTCCGCTCAGGGTGCGGAGATTGACCCGGATGTCACGGAAACGGCGCTCGAATCAAGACATCGATTCTATGTGCAGTGCATATACTCGGAATCTCCCGATTCGAACCGTAAGGAACGGCACGTCCTATGAAGACGAATCGATCAGACGACGTTCTCTCAACCAGCGCTGCCGTGCAAGCCGTGCCTGAAGCGTGGCCGGTCGAATTCGAGGCCGCGGCGCGCCGACCGTTGTCGACGCGGTTTCGATACGCGTTCATTCACACGTACAAGCCCATCCTAGATGACGAACCCTACCGCTCGTTCGATACAATGGCGGAATACCGCCTATGGTGCGAGGAAAATGTGCCGGATTGGTTGGGGTATGGCCGCGTTTGAATACCGGCAAGCCGAGGAAATTCGCGACGCGTCCGCAAAGTATGGCGTTCGCTGCCTGTTCATTGGAAAGTCAGGCGCGATTCCGCTCGGGTTCACCGACACCACCCAAGACGCAGTTATTTTCGCCGAAAAGAACCCGGTAAACGGACGGGCCATAGTCGCGGCACTTCGTGACTTGGGGTTTGACTTGTCGGACGCGCACGCGGAGGAGATCGAACGTGGCAAGGACTTTGTTCAGTTGAAAAACGGCCCCTTCGATCTGGATTTGGTGTTCGCTCCCTACGGTATTGAACATTTCGACGAGGCCTGGCAGCGACGGGTCGATAGCGAGGGATTCCCGGTGTGCCATCTGGACGTTATCATGGCGAGCAAGGATGCATCCGGAAGGGTGAAGGACCTGGAGTCCCTCCCCCGGCTACGTTCATCTCGGACCTATTGGCTGGCCCGGCACAAAGGCGGGACCCGCAGTTGAAAAGTCCGTGCCGAGCGCGGACAACAAGGTTGTAGTAGACAGGAGCTGTTTACATGAAAGAGCGCTTTTCTCGACGGTCGTTCCTTAAACGCGCGGTCACCGCGAGCATCGCGGGACCGTTGATTGTGCCGCGACTAAGCTTGGCATCGCCGCCCTCAGGCAGGCTCCAGCACGCGGCCGTGGGCGTCGGCGGTCAGGGCGGCTACGATCTCGGGCAGATTTTCAGCAGCGGCAAAGTTGATGTCGTCGCGCTGTGTGATATCGACAAAAAGAATCTCGACAAGGCTGCGCAGACGTATCCGGGCGCCCGCTTGTATCGCGATTGGCGCGAGATGCTCGAGAAGGAAGAAAAGAATATTGATTCGGTGAGTGTTGGCATCCCCGATCACATGCATGCTCCCGTGTCCATGACCGCCATTCGCAAGGGAAAGCACGTCTACTGTGAGAAACCGCTGACCCACGAGGTATACGAGGCTCGACAGCTTACCCTTGCCGCGCGAAAGAAGGGCGTTGCGACCCAGATGGGCAATCAAATCCATTCCCACGACTTCTACCGCACCGCCGTGCACTGGGTGAAAGAAGGCGCCATCGGCAAGGCAATCAAATGGCATTCCTGGTGCGCCACTCTGTTCCCCACCGGCGACAAGACGCGACCCGCGGGGGCGGATCCCGTACCCGCCCATATCGAATGGAATCTGTGGCTTGGCGTGGCGCCGGAACGCCCGTACAAATCCGAAGTCTACCACCCCTTCTGGTGGCGGCGTTGGCGCGATTTCGGCGGGGGGGCTACGGGCGATTTTGGATGCCATATTTTCGATCCCGTCTTTACCGCTCTTGGCATCGGCCCGCCCTTGACGATCACCTGCGAAGTGGAAAGCGTCAACAACGAAATGTGGCCGGAGTGGACGATCGCCCACTATGTATTCCCTGGCACGCAAATGACTACGGGCACTACCATTCACGCCACGTGGAGGGACGGAGGAAAACAACCTGCCGTCGATGAGTCCCCGCATCTGCCCAACGATATGGCCCTCCCGCCAAGCGGTTCGATGATCGTCGGCGAAGAAGGCACGATCATCATCCCCCACGTCGGGCCTCCGCAATTGTACCCGCTTGAAAAATTCAAGGACTACCCAAAACCGGAACTCGAACCGAAGAACCACTACCACGAATTCGTGGAGGCCGCATTGGGACACGGCCAGTGCGGATGCCACTTTGATTACGCAGGTCCTTTGGCCGAAGCTGTCTTGTTGGCTAATGTCGCCGACCGGTTCCCCGGCAGGACACTCGAGTGGGACGCCAAACGCCTGCGGTTCACGAATTCCGCCGACGCCAACAAGTATCTTCGCCGGCCGTATCGCAGGGGTTGGAAGGTGCGCGGTCTTTGACGAGATTGAACCGGCCTTTCCCTCTGAATTGCCCGCGCGGAATGGTCTCGTCGCACGGCGGCGCGACCGAGTGCCCGCGATCCGTCTTCCATAGGCAACATACACGTGCGGGAGCGGTCTTCGAGTAAACCTTCAACCGGCTCTGTCTCATCATAATAAATACCGCAACGTGACCATGTCACCGCATGGTCTCCCGAGAATTCCCCGAGCCAATTCGAACAATATCAAGCAGAGCGTCTGTGAGGTCAAGATTCAGTCTGCTGCGCTTAGCCCGCATTTCTCACCAGTCGCTCCCGTCATCGGGAGCGACTGGTGAGAAATGCTCAGGAGATGGCATGGAAGTCAATCGGGCGAGGATTCTTCACACCAACAGCCCGTTTTCCCTGTCGCTGCATAAAAGTATCTGCCGCACGAAGTTGTATCCTTCATGGCCCGCGGGTGTGAAAAATCCGGGCTAGGGTTCTTCCCCGCCCCAGCGGGGCGCAGTTTGACGGCCTCGTCGGGATACGGGTGCGTATCGGTTCCTCTTCGCCCCAGCGGGGCGCAGGACCGCTAAACCACAATGGGTGATGGCGAGGAAGTTTCTCCCCGCCCCAGCGGGGCGCAGGACGGTAGCCACGGGTGAAGCGAGGCCGTTCGGCCTCGCGCAACCCCTGGAGCTCGACAGCTCCATCGAGCGTGCCCCGGTAGGGGCACAGGAGCGCACACCGTGCGCCAACGTCCGCTCCAGGGTGCGGCGAGAAACTCCTCTGCCCCGCCGGGGCAGGAATGAAAAAACGCAACTGTTTCCACGGG
>BTUX01000099.1:0-15257 GCA_045863315.1 Candidatus Hydrogenedentota bacterium
CCCTTGGGTTTCTCCGGCACGTTCTGCGTCACCGGGTTGTATGTTTGGCTATTCCCGTCCGGTAGCCGCGATTTTTGCGGATCCCGGACGACGGTTTCTTTGCGTCGAGGGGCGGCGGTAGGAGGACGGTCAATCAAAGAACCGGTAACGAACGATGAAGTAGAGGGCGGCCGCCCCGTCTTTCCATGTAATTTTCTTCCCCTCCGAATAGTCGCGGCCGCTGTACGACACGGGCACCTCGTAGATGCGCAGCCCGCGCCTGGCGACTTTCGCCGTAAACTCAGGCTCGAAACCGAACCGGTCTGACCGGAAGGTCATCTGGCGCAGCACCTCGGCGCGGAACGCCTTGTAACAGGTCTCCATGTCGGTCAGGTTGACGTTGGTCAGCGCATTGGAGATCAAGGTCAGGAACTTGTTGCCGACGGAGTGCCAGAAGAACAGCACCCGGTGCGGTCCTCCCAGAAATCTCGAACCGTAGACCACGTCCGCCCGGCCGTCGAGCAGGGGCTGGAGGAGCGTCGGATAATCGGCGGGGTCGTACTCGAGGTCCGCATCCTGAATGATCACGTACTCGCCCGAGACGCGGGCAAACGCCGTGCGAAGCGCCGCGCCCTTTCCGCGATTTCGGTCGTGGCGGATGGCGACCACGCCGTCGCGGCCATCGAGCCCCTGAAGCGCGTCCCAGGTACCGTCGTCCGAGCCGTCGTCCACCACGATAATCTCTTTTTCATACGGCGCGGCCAAGACTTTTTCGATCACGCGCCGCACCGTCGCGGCTTCGTTGTATGCGGGAATGACGATGGATAGCTTCATCAAGGGCCGGCCCCAGTGGACAAGAGGATAGCGGCCCGAGGCGGGCATGTCCACGCCGCGGGCAATTTGAAAGCGCGCAAGCCCAAGCGGTAGAACGGGAGAGCACGGGGAGCCGACAGGTAGAGGGCTCCGCATGGCGATGAGACTCGGCGGACATTGTTGCGGGTCGGCCGGGCTGCGACCGGGGCGCAAAGTCGAGGACGGTCTGCGAGCGCCGGATCCCCCAAGGGCGCTGCGAACGACGGCACTGGAAGGACCTTTCATGCGTAGTAAGCCTACCGATGGGACCATGGGCCGCCGGCTCGTGGGTCTGATGTTTGCGGCCGCATCGCTATGCGCCGCCGTTGCCGCGCAATCTTTACGAATGAACGGGACGGAAATCGTGCCGTCGCGGCCCGTCACCGAGACCGAGCTTTCTGCGGTTGCGGGCAGTACGGGTGAAATCGTCGCAATCGTCCAGTTTTCCGGACCCATTCAGTCGGAATGGATTGCTGCGCTCCAAGACAATGGAATCGTTATTCATCAGTACGTGCCTGACTATGCCTATCTCGTGTCCATGCCGCCACGCCAGTTGAAAGCCGCGCGCGCGGTCTCCGGCCTGCGCTGGGTCGGTCTCCTGCCCGCCGCGAGCAAAGTCTCCCCGCGCCTCGCAGCCAAGGCGCTGAGTGCCGGCCAGGAGAAAGGCGCGCCCGGCGTCGTGGACGCGCTTGTGTTGAGCGCGTCCGACGAGGCGATAAAGCAGCTTGAAGGCAAAGGCTACGAAATCAAGTACAGCCGCGTGACGCCGATGGGCTGGCTCGAAACGCGCGTCTCGCTTCCGCTCGCGAAAGTCTCCGACGTCGCCTCGATCAATAGCGTGTTCCGCATCGAGGAGAAGCCCGTCAATGAACTGCACGGCGAACGCGGCGCTCAGACCGTCGCCGGACAGTTCAATCCGGGGGCGGCGGCGCCCACGGGTCCGGGGTACGCGACATGGCTGGCGTCCCAAGGACTCTCGGGAGGTTCGGGGATTATCGTCGAAGTGCAGGACGACGGGATCGATAAAGGCATCTCGACGAATCTGCCGGGCACTGCGCACGCGGATATCCTCGGACGAATTGTGGGCATTTTCAACGCAACGTCCGATTCCAATGGAGGCAGCAGGGCCGGCCACGGTCAGATTAACGCCGGCATCATCGCCGGCAACGCGACCATCGGCACAACCGACGGCGCCGGCTACAAACTCGGGATGGGGGTGGCGCCGGCCGGATTGATTTACGGGACGAAAATCTTCCGGAACGACGGTTTCTTCGACATCGGCTCGAACACCTTTACCTCGCTGGCAAAACGAGCACAGGACGCGGGCGCGATATTCTCGAACAATTCCTGGGGCGCCAATGTAAACGGCGAGTACGATTCGCAGGCGGCGGAGTTCGATGCGCTGACCCGCGACTCCGACACACAGCAGCCCGGCAACCAGCCCATGGTCTATTTCTTTTCCGCGGGCAACAGCGGTCCCAACGCCGGTACGTTGGGCTCGCCGGCCACCGCCAAGAACGTCATCGCCGTGGGCGCGGGCGAGAACAGCGACGCAGACGGCACCGACGGGTGCGGGGTGACGCCGCAGTCCTCGAACAGCATTCGCGACCTCGTCAACTTCTCGAGTCGAGGCCCGACCGATGATGGGCGATTCGGCGTTACCTTGTTCTCGGTCGGCACGCACGTCCAGGGTCCCGCCTCCACGATTGCCGGGTACGACGGGACCGGGGTGTGCGATCAGTATTGGCCGATCGGCCAGACCCATTACGCGCGATCATCCGGGACCAGCCACTCCTGTCCGCTGGCCTGCGGCGCGGGTGTGATTGTCTACGAACTGTTCAACACCCAACTCGTCGCGTTTGGCCACACACCCAATCCGGGCCCGGCGCTCATCAAGGCGGTCCTGACCAACACGGCAACGGACATGGCCGGAGGCAGCAACGGCGCGGGGGGCATGCTCACCAACATACCGAATGCGCAGCAGGGCTGGGGCTCGGTTAATCTCAAGACGTTGATGGACAAGAAAGACGCGCTCTACTCGCTCGATCAAACACACCTCTTCACCTCTTCCGGGCAGACGTTCGAAGTAACCCTGCGCCGGGCGTCGGTTGGCTCGCCGTTCAAAGTAACATTGGCATGGACAGACGCTCCCGGCGTTCCCGGCGCGGGCACGGCGCTCGTGAACGACCTGGATCTCGAGGTGGTGGACGGCGCGACCACGTATCGGGGCAACGTATTCGTGAACGGGTCTTCCACATCGGGCGGAACCGCCGACCGCAAGAACAACCTCGAGGCGGTGTTCATCCCGAGTCCGGTTTCAAACGAACTGCTCGTGCGCGTGCGGGCGTTCAACATCGCCGGCAACGGCGTCCCCAACGCCGGTACCTCGACGGATCAGGACTTCGCCCTGTTCGCCTGGAACGCGACGACCCAGGGTGCGACCGGCACCCTCAACCTCGTGCCGTCTTTGGTAAACTGCAACGACACCCTCGTGATCTCCGTGAGCGACGCGGACCTCCAAGGGGCCGGGGTTGTCAACGTCACAATCGGAACGTCCACGGGCGACGTCGAGACCGTGGCGCTCGCTGAAACCAGCCCCTCGAGCGGGACCTTTGTGGGCTCGATATTCACGGCAAGCGGCGCACCGGTGTCGGACGGGAAGGTGCAGGTGTCCGACGGCGCGGCGATAACCGCCACCTACAACGACGCCGCGGACAACAGCGGAAACCCCGCAATCGTTCAGGCGCAGTCCACTGCGAACTGCAGTCCGCCGATCGTGAGCAATGTCCAGACATCCGTCCAGGCCAGCACGCAAGCGGTTGTCACGTTTCAGACGAATGAGACGGCGACTTCGCGGGTGCGGTTCGGCAGGGCGTGCGGCGCGCTGAATCGGACGGTGAATGCCGTCGTCAACGGGTTGTCGCACACGGCGACGCTTTCCGATCTGGATCCGAGCACCGACTACTTCTTTGCGGTCGAGGCTACGGACGAATCCGGCAACACCGCCATTGCCAACAACGGCGGAGCATGCTTCAGCTTCCGCACGCCGCAACGGCCCGACTATTTCACGGAATGGTTCGATGCGATGGACAACGACATCGACAACCAGACCTTGGTGTTCACGCCGGACCAGTCCTTGAGCAAGTACAGTGTCTGCCGCGTATCGGCGACGTCATTCCCGACGGATCATGCCGCCCACACCGTCATCCTGAACAACTCGTCGAGCCAGGACGACGCATTTGCGACCCGCACCTTGTCAAACAATATGAAGGTGAAGCTCTACGGCGTCGAGTACGGCACGATGTATGTGGGAAGCAACGGATACATCACGTTCAGCAGCGGCGACACCACCTTTGAGGAATCGGCCCCGCAACATTTCGAGCAGCCGCGCATCTCCGCGCTGTTCGACGACCTCGTGCCGGCGCCGTCCACCCCCGTGAAGTTCGCGCAACTGGCGGACCGCGTGGTGGTCACGTGGGTGGGGCTCGGGGAGTTTCGGTTCGGTGGTTCACCCATCGGCTCGAATTACGTCCAAGTCGAAATGTTTTTCGACGGCCAAATCCGCGTTACCCATCTCAACATCGACGCTGCGGACGGGCTGGTCGGGCTGTCCAAAGGCGGCGGTTTGCCCGCCGATTTCGCGGACAGCGACCTGTCTGTCGGCTATCCATTGTGCGCGACCTCTTTCCAGATTTCGGGTACAGTGACCCACAGCGGAGTGGGGCCGCTCGCCGGCGTGACCATCAACGGGCTGCCAGGCAGTCCGGTCACGGATGCGTTTGGGCAGTACTCCGCCGTCGTGCCGGCGGGATTCTCCGGCACCGCCACACCGCAGAAGACCGGCTTCTCCTTCAGCCCGTCATCGCGCACGTACACCAACGTATCAGGGAACCAGACCAGCCAGAATTACACCGCCACCGAAGGCGTATTGAACGTGACCCCGTCCAACCGCGACGTCGGATCGGATGCCGGCATGACGACTTTTTCCGTGTCCAATCTGGGCTCCGGCTCGATGATTTGGAACGCCCAAGTGACAAACGGCGGCGACTGGTTGAGCATTGCATCGGGATTCAGCGGTACAAATTCAGGGACCATTACCGTGTCGTTCACCGCCAATCCGCTCGGTACGCCCCGCCAGGCCACCGTCCGCGTGACGGCGACCGGCGCCGCCGGCAGTCCGAGGGACGTAACGGTGACGCAGGCCGGGGCGCCGTTCATCGGCGTGAATCCGACCAGCCGCAATGTCAGCGCCGCGGCGGGCGACACGACGTTCACGGTATCGAACACCGGCCAAGGGACCCTGAACTGGTCCGCGGAAGTCGTGTCGGGCGGCGACTGGCTGTTCATCACCGATGGCGGCAGCGGCACTAACTTCGGCACAATTTCTGTCGCGTTCCTTCTCAATACGACTAATGGCCCGCGATCGGGAACGATTCGAATCACCGCGGCGGGCGCCGGCGGCAGCCCGCGCGATGTGACCGTGAATCAGGCGACGGCCGGAATTCTCAATGTGACGCCGAATTCGCGGGAATTGGGCGTCGGACCGGGCCAGACCACGTTCAACGTCTCGAACTCCGGGGGCGCCGGCATGCCATGGCAGGCCGAGGTGCTTCCCGGTGGCGGATGGCTCGCCATTACAGGCGGCAGCAGCGGCACCGACTCCGGCGTAATCACTATTGCCTTCGGCTCGAACAGCGACACCCAAGCGCGCACCGCCACCATTCGCGTGTCCTCGACCCTGTCCAGCAACGGACCGGTGGATGTGACCGTGACGCAGGCCGGCCGTGCCTTCGTCACCGTCGTCGCCCCGAACGGTGGCGAGGTATTCGTGAAGAAGGAGCGGATTTCCATTCTGTGGATCTCCGGCGGCAACGCGGGGGATGCGGTAAGGATCGAGCTGTGGCAGAAGAACTCCCCGCTGCTGACCATTGCCGAATCGACCCCGAACGACGGACTGTTCCGGTTCAAATTCCCCAAAACCGTCAAGGGAAAGGGATTCCAGATTCGCATCGCGTCCCTCGCGGACCCGTCCGCGCACGATTTCAGCGATAAGAAGTTCAAGGTGGTGAAGGCGCCGTGAGGCGGCCGCGTCCGGTTTGGCGGTCTTGGTGGACGCTCACTCCAATGGCTTGATTCGTGCGTTCCGGATCATCACATGGCCGCCGCCGCGGCTGAGTTCCTGAAAACCGATGCGGCCTTCGCGAGGGCGATCCTTGAGCGGCGGCGCCGGAGAACCATCGTGGCGCTCGATGGGCTCTGCCTGTTCATCGAGATAGATGTCCAAGATTTGTTCGCCATTCAGTTCGACGGTTATACGCGGCCCCCGGGCGGTGATCACATACCGGTTCCACTCCGTGGGCTTGTATATTTGTTTGCGTGGGGCAGCCGCTTTGTATATCGATCCGGTTAACCGGTCCGGCCCGTCCTTGCGATCGTTGTATCGTTCGTCCACCATCTGGATTTCGAGCCCGTCGAACGCGGGGTCGCCCGCGTCGGGAAACCGAATGCCGCAACCGCTGTTTCCGCGTTCGCCGAGTTTCCATTCGAATTCGAGCACGAAATCGTCGTAACGGTCCTCGGACACCAGCCACGTCCCGCGCGGCTCGGAACCGTGCAACACGCCGTCCTCGTCGACCGACCAGACAGCGCCCTCCGGGGCGGGTTTGCCGACGTCATTCCACGCGCGTACGGTCCAACCCTTCGGAACGCCCGGCTGGGGAAAAAGTACAGTCCACCCTTCCTCGGTCGGATTTTCGTCACCGGCGTGTGCCGCCGCCATACACAGGGCGGCCATCGTCAAAGAGGAAAACGCGAGTAGGGCAGGCAGGCGTTGCGGCATAGTTCAATCTCGATGGGGTTTGAGACCGGTCACGCGCCCGGCGGTTGGGGCGGCGCCTGGGCCGCCTCGAGTTTGGCGAGTTTCGCGTTCATCTCCCGAATTCGCTTGCTCATCACGCCGATGATATTCAGCAGGATGCGGATCGCCGCGCGTTTGGTCATCAAACGTTCAAACGCGGTCTCACTCAGCACGAAGACCCGGCTCGTTTCCGAGGCGATGGCCGACGCGGTGCGCGGCTCGTTGTTGATGACCGCCATCTCGCCGAAGAGGTCTCCGGTGCGCATACTGGTAAGGTATTTCTTCCCGTCAAACAGGTCGATCTTGCCGCCGAGCACGATATACATCTGATTGCCGGTCGCGCCTTGGTAGAACAGGACATTGCCTTTTTCGACCTGCATCGTCATGCCCTTTGAGAAAATCTTGGCGACATCCTCCTTGTCAATGCCCTTGAAGAACGGAACGCGCCTGGCAAGTTCAGCATATTTTTCGATGGACATGTTCAAGTACCTCGAATATGAGACCTGGATTCTGGTTTTCAGGGCGCGGTTCGGAACTCAATTCCTCCCCCGCATACTGCAACATTGCGTTCAACTGCAGGTTCTGCTCCCCCCCGCGCCGCTCAGGGCGCCCGCGAGCGCACTCAAATTGCGTTGTCGGCGCAATCGCCGCCCCGCACATTGTCCCGTACTTCGGTCCGCGCCTCCGCCACTGCAACCATCCTACACCGTCGCCCGGACAAATTCATTGTGGGCGGTGATGCACACGTGCCGGGCGTCTTCACACACACCTGCGCTGGAGCATACCGCGTCGTACCGCGCATGCCGTTTTGCATCGGCACAGCGCGGCGGAGCGGGTCGCGGAATTGAGAGGAAGAGCTTATGAATGTATCTGGCGGCCGGCGACGGCGAGAGCGGCTTCCTTGATTACCTCGGCCAGGGTGGGGTGGGCGTGACAGGTGCGCGCGATGTCTTCGCTCGAGGCGCCGAACTCCATGGCCATCGCGGCCTCGGCAATAAGGTCGCCGGCGCGCGGCCCGATGATGTGCACGCCAAGCACGCGGTCGGTTTCGGCGGAAGCGAGAATTTTGACGCGGCCCTCGGTTTGGCCCAGCGCCTTTGCGCGACCGTTCGCGATGAAGGGGAATACGCCCTTGCGGTAAGCGACGCCGGCCTCTTTCAGTTGCTCTTCAGTCCGGCCCACGGACGCGACCTCGGGGTGCGTATAAACCACGCCGGGGATACAGTCATAGTTGACGTGGCCGTACCCCGTGGCGATGAATTCCGCGCAGGCGATGCCTTCCTCCTCGGCTTTGTGTGCGAGCATTGGGCCGCGCACCACGTCGCCGATTGCATATATCCCGGGCGCCGACGTGGCGAAGTGCTCGTTGATGGGGATGGCCCCGCGCTTATCCGTGACGATCTTCACGGTGTCAAGCCCCAGCCGGGCCGTGTTGGGAACGCGGCCGACCGCGACCAGCACGCGGTCGCACTCGATGGCGGCATCGCCCTCCACCAGCACGCTCACGGCGCCGTCTTTCACTTTCGCCCCGATGACTTTGCACCCGAGTCGGAACACGAGCCCCTGTTTTCGGAATGTCTTCTCGGCTTCCTGCGCGAGTTCCAGATCCATTCCGGGGAGAATCCGATCGAGGTATTCGAGGACGGTGACCTTCGCGCCAAGCCGGCGCCACACCGAGCCCATTTCGAGCCCGATGTAGCCCGCGCCGATCACGACCAGGCGGCCCGGCACTTCGGGATAGGAAAGCGCCTCCGTGCTCGTGCCGATGCGGTCACCGTCGAATTCGACTCCGGGCAGGGAAGCGGACTTGCTACCCGTCGCGATGATGACGTGTTTCGCGGCGATCTCGACGGGGTCGCTGCCGTCCACACGGACTTTTCCGACGCCCGCGAGGGATCCGTGGCCTTCGTAGCGCGTGATGCCGTGTTTCTTGAAAAGGGTCTGGACGCCGCCGGTCAGGGTGCGCACGACGCCGTCCTTGCGCTTGAGCATGGCGGCGAGATCGAGTTCGACGGACTTCGCCACGACGCCGTGTTTCGCGAGGTCCTCGCGCGCGGCGACATACTGCTCGCTCGATTCAAGCAGCGCCTTGCTCGGGATGCACCCGACGCGCAGGCAGGTGCCGCCCAGCGCCTTCTCCTCCTCGATACAGGCGACGTTCAGGCCGAGTTGCGCGGCCCGTATGGCCGCGACGTAGCCGCCGGGGCCCGCCCCGATGACCACGAGGTCATGCGTCTTCTGGTCCATCCACTCTTTCCTTCTTCCGCGGCGCGGGCGCGAAAAAACGCGCGCCGAGCAGGAGAAACACCCCGGCCATGACGGCCACGTCGGCGACGTTGAACACGCCGGTGCGCAAGGGGCCGGCACTCAGGATCATGAAATCGATAACGATGCCGTTGCGAAGCGATCGATCGATCAGGTTGCCTATGCCGCCGCTCAACAGCAACGCCATGGCGATGATGTCGTAGAGCACCAGCGAGGGGTTGCTCCACAGCACGTATGCGAGCACCAGCAGGACGGCCCCGGTGAACACCGTAAGCAGCCAGAACCGCACGTTTTCGGGCAGGTTGGCACCCAGGCTCAGGAATGCGCCGGTATTGGTGGCGTATTGCAGCACGAAGAAATCGCCGAGCACCCGGATGCGGGCGTCCCGGTCGAGCGAGGTGTTGGCGATGTGCTTGGTCGCCTGATCGCAGCCCACCGTGACCAATACGATCAGCGCCACGAGGACCGTTTTGAAGCGTTGCGATACCTGCATGGGCCGTTACAGATCGAGCAAGAGCCGCGCGGGCTTCTCGATGCATTCCTTAATCCGGCGCAGAAACGTCACGGCCTCGCGCCCGTCCACGATCCGGTGATCGTAGGTCAGCGCGACGTACATCATGGGGCGGATGACGACCTGTCCATCGCGCGCGACCGGACGGTCCTGGATCGCGTGCAGGCCGAGGATTCCGCTCTGCGGAGGGTTTACGATCGGCGTGGAAAGCATCGATCCGTATACGCCGCCGTTGCTGATGGTGAACGTGCCGCCCTCGAGTTCCTCGAGCGATATCTTGTTTTCCCGGGCGCGGGCGCCGAAATCGGCGATGCGCTTTTCGATCTCGGCAAACGTCATCGTCTCGGCGTTGCGGAGCACGGGCACCACCAGCCCCTTGCCGCCTCCGACCGCAATGCCGATGTCGCAGTAGTGGTGGTAGATAATATCGGTGTGGCGGATCTCCGCGTTGACGCGCGGTATGAGTTTCAGCGCGTCGACACTCGCCTTCACGAAAAACGACATGAACCCGAGCTTGACTCCGTGCTTCTCCTGGAATTCCTCCCGGTATTCGTTGCGAAGCGCGATGACCTCGGACATGTCGACTTCGTTGAACGTCGTCAACAGCGCGGCCGCCCGCTGTGCTTCGACCAGCCGCTCGGCGATGCGGCGCCGCATCGGCGTCATGGGTTGGCGTTCTTCGTCGCGCGTGCCGTGCACGGTGGTCAATGCCGCCGGCGTCGCCGGGGTCGCGGGTCCGCTCTCCGCGGCACTGGGCTTCGGCGGCTGCGGCGCGACCTCCTGCGCGGCGCGCTCGACGTCTTCTTTCAGGATGCGTCCGCCGGGGCCCGTGGCGGTCACGTCGCCGACGTCAATTCCTTTTTCCGCCATGGCCCGCCGGGCAGCCGGCATCACCCGGGCCACGGTCGAAGGGGGCTTCTGGACGGATAGCTTCGACGTAGCCGCTTCGGCAGACGCGGCGGCTTTTGCTGCGGTCTCCGGCATGCTCGCCGCGGGCTTGGCCGTCGCTTCTTTCTTCGCGGTCTTGCCGTCGCCCGAGGATTCTTCCAAGTACCCAATCACCTCGCCGACTGACGCCGTGTCTCCCTCCCGCTTGAGAATCTTCGAGAGCGTGCCGGACACCGGAGCGGGCAGGTCCACGGTGGCCTTATCGGATTCGAGTTCAACCACGGATTCGTCGCGCTCAACGCTCTCACCCTGTTTTTTGCGCCATGCGCCGATCTGCACCTCGGTAATCGATTCGCCCATCGACGGGACGGTAAGTTCAACAGTCATGGGGGACTAACTCCTGCAGGGGACACGTTCCGGGTTCGGGGTGTCGGGAATCGGGATCAGGCCTTGGTTTTTTGACGGAGAAACGGTCTTTTCCCGGCGGCATGAAACGCGGGGTCATCGCGAGTGCCCCGCGAGGGCGCCGAACGCGAGTTCGATGATTTCCCGCTGCTCGATCTTGTGGCACGTGTAGGAACCTGCCGCGGGGCTGGCTGACGCGGGCCGGTATATGCCGTAGAACGGTAATCGGCCCTCGAGTATGTACCCGAACTTGCCGCGCATCCGGCGCCACGCGCCCATGTTCTCCGGCTCTTCCTGCACCCAGAGGGTCGGTGTGTTGTCGGGATAGTCTTTGAGGACGGCGTGCAGGTCCTCCGGCTGCAAGGGATACAACTGCTCGACGCGAATGATGGCAATGTCGTCGCGTTTGAGCTTTTCGCGCTCTTCGGCGAGTTCGTAATAGATTTTCCCGCTGCACATAAGCAGTCGGTCCACTTTGCCCACGATCCCCTTTTCGTCCGGTAGAATTCGGCGAAACCGCCCTCGGGCCAACTCGTCCATCGCCGATACACACTTCGGATGCCGCAGCAGGCTCTTGGGAGTCAGCACGATCAAGGGCTTGCGCCAGGGGCGGACGATCTGACGCCGCAGCACGTGGAAGTACTGCGCGGGGGTCGACGGGTTCACCACCTGCATGTTGTCTTCCGCGGTCAGCGAAAACAGCCGTTCGATCCGCGCGCTGGAGTGTTCGGGTCCCATGCCCTCATAGCCGTGCGGCAGAAGCATGACCAGCCCCGAAAGGCTTCGCCACTTGTCTTCCGCGCTCGAGATGAATTGATCGACGATCACCTGTGCCACGTTGAAGAAGTCGCCGAACTGCGCCTCCCAGACAATGAGTCCGTCGGGATAGGCGACGCTGAACCCGTACTCGAACCCCAGTACGCCGGCCTCGCATAGAGGGCTATTGATGATATCGAACGGGGCCTGCTTCGGCGAGAGATGTTTGAGCGGCGTGTAGGTGTGGCCGTCCTCGATGTCGTGCAGCACCGCGTGCCGGTGGCTGAACGTGCCGCGTTCGGTATCCTGCCCGCTCATGCGCACGCGGATGCCCTCCTCGAGCAGCGTGCCGAAGGCAAGAGATTCCGCCGCCGCCCAGTCGACCGGCGCCTCTTCCCGCGCGATGGCCTGGCGCTGTTCCAGGATGCGCACAATTTTGGGGTGAGGATGAAATTTGTTCGGGACGCGCGACTGGCTGAGCATCAGCTCGCGCAGTTTTTCTTTGTCCACGCCGGTATCGACATCCGGGACATCGCGATCCGGGCCGCCCTTGTAGTTCGCCCAAAGACCGCGCAGCGTGCTCGACGGGCGCGGCGGTTCCGCGCTTCGCGCAACCGACAATTCCTCTTCGAGCATCTCCCTGCGGCGGACCGCGATCTCTTCGGCTTCCTCGCGTGTCACACCGCCCAGCTTGAGGATGTGTTCGAGGTAGCTTTCGCGGACGGATTTGCGCTTCTCGATGATGCGGTACAGCACCGGCTGCGTGAAGGCCGGCTCGTCGCCCTCGTTGTGCCCCCGCCGCCGATAGCAGTACATGTCCACGACGACGTCGCGCCGAAACGTGCGCCGGAACTCCATCGCGACGTTGATCACCTGCGCCACGGCTTCGGGGTCCTCGCCATTGACGTGAAAGATAGGGCTTTGCAGCATCTTCGCGACGTCCGTCGCGTACACGGTCGAACGCGCTTCGGAGGGATTGGTTGTGAATCCGATCTGATTGTTCACGATGACATGGAGCGTACCGCCCGTCGTATACCCCTCGAGTTCGCTCAGGTTCAACGTTTCCTGAATGATTCCCTCGCCCGCGAATGCCGCGTCGCCGTGAATGAGCAGGGCCATGCTCTTGCGGTGTTCGACGTCGCCCACCCGATCCTGATGCGCGCGGGTCCGCCCCAGCACGACGGGGTTTACAAACTCGAGGTGGCTCGGATTGAACGCGAGCGCGAGATGCACCTTGTGGCCCGAGAGGGTCTCCCACTCGCGGTGATGGCCGAGGTGATACTTTACGTCGCCGCCGCCGAGGTGCAGGGCGGGGTCCTTGTCCTCAAACTCCCGGAAAATCTGGCGCGGGCTCTTGCCCATGATGTTCGCCAGCACATTCAACCGTCCGCGATGGGCCATGCCCACCACAATCTCATCGATTTTCTGTTCGCCGGCCTTTTCGATGGCGAGGTCAAGAAGCGGTATCAGACTTTCCGCGCCCTCGAGCGAAAACCGCTTCGCGCCGACAAACTTGCGCTGAATGAACTCCTCGAATACAACGGCGTCGGTCAGGCGCGTCAGAATGCGCAACTGCTGTTCGCGACTCAACTGGATGCGGTTGGCCGTGCCTTCGATCCGGTCGCACAGCCAGTCTCGAATCGACAAATCGTCGATGTGCATGAACTGCACGCCGATGGACCGGCAGTACGTACTGCGCAAGCGCTGGATAATCGTGCGCAACGGCAGCGGCGCCCCGGTCGGCGACAAGGAACCCGCCTGAAACTCGAGTTCCATGTCCTCCGGCGTGAACCCATGAAACGCCGGGTCCAGTTCCGGCTGACGGGGACGCGGCATACCCAGCGAGTCGATGCGGGCGATCTTGTGGCCTAGCACCCGGTAGTTGCGGATGAGCATGTCCACGCGGTGCTGAAGTAAACTGACTTCGCTTTCGCGCGTCGCGGGCGGGGCTTTGGGTCGGACCCGAGTCGGGGGCAGAGGCGCTTCGTGGAACGACGTCACCGCGGGGGCCGCGGCGCCTCCGTTCTGGGACTTAAAGTAGTGCTGCCACTCCGGGGGAACGGATAAGGGGTCGCGCAGAAAGTCTTCGTACAGCCCTTCGACAAATGCCAGGCTCAGCGTATTGGGTTCGTGCGGCATTGCGCCGGGAGAGTTGCCGATCGGCTCCATTTCAACCTCTTGGACGCCCGTGGACGGGACGGCCTGCCCATGTCCCACAATCGGTCGTGTAGTCACGCCAATTGACGCCACGCTCGACAAATCGAATCGGTTCGATGCGCCGCGCGATCCCAATCATACACGAGTTCACGCGGGCATTTACACGCCGCAATCCCATGAAGCGGGCCGCCGTTGTGCCATGGCCGCGGGCAGCCTATAATACGACTCCCTTACGCTGGAATGGGTCTGAAAACAAAGGGTTTGCTCGTTGCCGGTCCACGCCATACAACGCCTTTCCGGTTGGGGGAGGAATCCTCGCGAAGCGTGCGCCGTGTTCCGCCCCGAAAAGCGACGAGGGATTGCCGAAATTATCGCCGCCGGCGACCAACCCCACTACATCGCGCGCGGCCTGGGACGAAGCTACGGCGACGTGTCGATCAACCCGGGCGGGGGCGTCATCTCGTGCGTGCGGCTGAACCGCATGTTGGCCTTTGACGATTCGACCGGCGTGCTCGAGTGCGAAGCCGGCGTCAGCCTGGCCGAGATCGTCGACACCTTTCTGGCGCGCGGATGGTTCCTGCCGGTAACTCCGGGGACGAAGTTTGTCACCGTCGGCGGCGCCATTGCACATGACGTGCATGGTAAGAACCATCATCGCGACGGATCCTTCGGACAGCACACCGACTCCTTCACGTTGCTGACCCCGACGGGGACGGTTCTGGACTGTTCTCCTGCGCGCAACGAGGACGTGTTCTGGGCGACGGTCGGCGGCGCGGGCCTGACGGGATTCATTCTCACTGCCAGAATCCGGCTTCAGCGGGTGACGAGCGCGTATATCCGCACGGACTACCGGCGCTGCGAGAACATCGACGCCGTGCTGGCCGCCATCAACGAAACGGACGAACAGTATCAGTATTCCGTTGCGTGGGTGGACTGCCTGTCCAAAGGCAAGAGTCTGGGACGCTCGGTGCTGATGTCGGGTGATCATCTCCCGGCGGAAGAGGTGAAAGCGGCGCGCGGCGGCCCATTCGGCGTGCCGGCGAAGCGCAAGAAGAATGTGCCGGTCGATCTGCCGGGATTCATCGTGAATCCGATGTCAATTGGATTGTTCAACAGCCTGTTCTACTCGATGCATCCGACCCTTTCCGGAAAAATCGTCGATTACGACAGCTATTTCTACCCTCTCGATGCCATTCACAACTGGAATCGGCTGTACGGAAGGAACGGATTTACGCAGTACCAGGCGACGTTTCCCCGCCAAGGCGTCGAGGGGTTGGTGAAGCTGCTGGAAAAGCTCAGCGGCTCGGGGCGCGCATCGTTCCTGGCCGTGCTGAAGCGAATGGGGCCGCCCAGCAAGGGAATGCTGTCCCATCCCATTGACGGCTGGACCCTGACGCTCGACATCCCCATGCGCGATGATCTCGTTCCCTTTCTGCGCGAATGCGACGAGTTGCTCCTCCGCTACGGCGGACGGCTGTACATGGCCAAAGACGTGTGCGCCCGCGCGGATGTGTTCGCTGCGATGTACCCGCGGCTTGCGGAGTTTCAGGCGATCAAACGCAAACTCGACCCCGAGGGCAAGCTGTC
>BTUX01000100.1:0-15220 GCA_045863315.1 Candidatus Hydrogenedentota bacterium
TGTCCGGCTCAACCCACGGGAGGACGGGCATTGACTCGCCCTTCACGATCCGCCCGAGATAGTCCGCAAGCAGGTCGACGAGCCGGTGGCCGTCCCTGCGGAAAGATTCCGGATCAAAAACCCGGCTGAGTAGGTCGGAGGCAGGAATGTCCTTGGGCATGAGGCGCTCCCAATGTGTAGTGGCAGCACATTCTGGCACGGTCATCGGGTACGTGCAAAAGCTGGTCACGGTACGCGCACGGGTGGGTGACACGCCTCGTAGGGGGGTGCTACACTTGCGCCTTGCAGTCCGATTCGATGTGGAGGGGAACAGCATGGAACAGCGCGACAGACGAGCGTTCTTGAGGTGGTCGGCGGAGACGATGGGCATGGTCGGTCTGGCGGCGGCGATGGGATGCAATGCGCCGGTCCCGGCCGGAACGCTTTCGGCCGCAGGGGACAAGAAACGGTACCGGGCGGCCTTCTCGAACGCGGGGTTGCAGGCGACATGGTGCGCGCACGGCATGGAGACCGCCAAGCGCTGGGGCAACTGGCTTGGCGTTGACGTCGTGGTGTATGACTCTCAGCTCAACATCGACAAGCAGCGCCAGGACATCGAGGACATGGCCACGAAACCGTGGGACTTCGTCGCGATTCAGGCCTACGCGATCAAGACGCTCGAGGAACCCGTCAAGCGGCTGATTGACAAAGGCATCCCGGTGATTGATTTCGACACGCGGATCGTGCCCGAAGGAGAGGACATCGGCCTGTGGACCTTCATGACCCCCGACCACGAGAAACTGGCCGAACAGGCGACCGAACTGATCATCCAGGCGATGGGCGGCAAAGGCAAAATCGTGCATACGCAGGGCGCGCTGGCGCATACCGGCGCGCAACTCCGCGCGAAGGGTTTTCACACGGTTGTCGCGAAGTACCCCGATGTGGAAGTCATCGATGAACAGCCTGGCGATTGGGACATCAACAAGGTCGGCAAAATTTGGGACGATCTGCTCGTGAAGTTTCCGCAAATCGACGGGGCGTTCTGCCACAACGACGACATGGCGATGGCGGCGGTGCAGGCCATCAAACGTTCGGGCAGGGACCGCAAGATTGTGTTTGGCGGCATTGACGCACAGGAGCGCGGCATCAATGGAGTCATGAGCGGAGACCTTATTTGCAGCGCGATGAACGCGGCCGGCCGGATTCATCTGACCGCCCTGATGGTCGGGTACTTCGCGTGTGCCATGGGACAGAAAAAGGAAGACGTGCCGCCGTTCATGATTATCGACAACCCCGTGGTCACCAAGGAAAACGCGGCGGGGTTCAAGTATCTGATGGAGAACTACATGATCTGACGCGGTCGCTTCAGGATCCGGATTTTTTGCGGAAGGACAAATGTCGCCGGTCGACCGTCGCAATTTGAATCGGCTGCCGTCGTTCCCCGGGCGGGACCTATTCGCGGGAAATCGGTGTAATCTGCATATCCAGCCGTTCGCCATTGCGAATGACCACGATAGTAACCGGCGCGCCAATCTTCAACGACTCGATCGCGTAGGTGTAATCGTAGATGTTTTCAATCGGCTTTCCCGCGAGTTCCACGATCCGGTCTCCGGATTTGAGGCCTGCCTGGTCGGCGGGCCCGCCCTTGGCCGCGCCCGAGATGACCAAGCCGGGTTCGGAGGTCGGCGCATAGTCGGGGATGGTGCCCAAGTACGCGCGCAAACCGGTGGATGATTCCACTCGAGCGGGCTTTGCTTGTCCAATGAAGTCAGGTGCGTTTTCGCGGTTGGCCAGCGAACGCGTGACGTTGGCCATGAATTGCGCGATTCGCGCCGTTGCCGGATAGTTCAGTTTGTCCGGCGTGTCGCGCGGCGTATGGTAATCCTCGTGCGCGCCGGTAAACGCGTTGATGAAAGGCACGCCCTTGACAAAAAACGAGGTCGCGTCCGTCGGCAGGTAGCTGTCGTCCTGGGTAACGATGGGCAGACCCAAATCCGTGTTCTGGACCCGAATTTCGTCATGCCAGATGGAACTCGACCCGACGCCGCCGATCACGACGTTGTCTTTCATCCGTCCGATCATGTCCATATTGACGTACGCGGCGACCTTGGGATACAGGCCTTCGCCGTTCGGCGCGAAGGTGCGCGCGAAATGCGCGGAACCCAGCAAGCCCAGTTCCTCGCCAGACCACGCAGCGAACAGGATGGAGCGCGTTCTGGGCGCCTCTGCGCCCTCGCCCGATGTGAACCATTGCGCGATCTCGAACAAGCCCGCCACGCCGGACGCGTTGTCATCGGCGCCGTAGTGGATGCGGCCCCGCTCGGCCTCGTCGCGCGCCAGCGATCCCGTTGCGGCGTTGCGACCGAGATGGTCAATATGGGCGCCAACCACGACGCAGGAATCGCCGGCGCCTTCGCTCGCGGGCAGTCGCGCCAATACATTCCGACCCGTCCGTTTTTCGTGTTGGATGTCGATGTTGGCCCTAAGGGTTACCCCGGGTATCTCGAAGCCCATCAATGGGTCGCCTGTATCCAACTGATCCTGCAGTTCCTGCAATGATCTGCCGGACCGTGCGAGCATCGACGCCGCGACGGAATCGTCAACGGATATCGCCGCGACACTGGTCCCCGCGAACGACGCATCGAAACTCAGAGCGACCACGCGTTGGGCCGCCTGCGCATTCGGGCCGCTTACAATAATCAGCCCCACTGCGCCCCGGTCCCGCGCGGCGATGGCTTTATAGCGCAGTCCTCCATATTGGGTGAGATGGAGGCGCCGTTCCGTCGAGACCTCTTCGGGAATGTAGCGGAACGCAAGCACCCACTTGTCTTTCACGTCGAGATGTGCGTAGGAATCGTATTCGGGCAATGATTCGAGCGCGGGCGCGACGATGCCGTAGCCGGCGAATACGACTGGAGCGGCCAACTCTCCCGACCTGGAAAACGCCAGAGGGCGCCACTGCGTATCAACGAGAAAGGTCTCCTCTGCGGAATCGTCGCGCTTCAAAGCAAGGCGGTTGTCGGGTCCGAGCGAGACCCCCGCGAGAAACTCGAAGGGCTGAAAGTACGAACCGTCTTCGCCCGCAGGCTGCAGCCCCAACGCCCGGAATACATACGCGGCATATTCCGTTGCGAGTCGTTCGCCCTCGGTGCCCGTGAGCCGGCCCCCCAGCGCCTCGCCGGCGAGGTAGGATACATGGAGGCGGACGTCCTCCTCATGGATATTCGGATCCATCGCTCGTACGTCCGGCGCCGGCGGATCGGCAATGGGCGGTGGCCCGGCATAAACGCCCTTGGCGGCAATCAAGAGCAGGACGCACGCGAAACGCGACGGTGACCGGAACAGGAAGGTGGATGACTTGGAATCGACCCTGGGCGAGCTCACGACGCTGACAACCTCCCGGTTGGCGGGTTGAGGTTCCCGACACGCAAAGCGCAAATAATACCACAAGGACCAAGTGCCGTTATGTCGGCTTGTAGATGCGATTCGAGAGGAGTTTGTGCCATACTATGCGGGCGGGGCTTGGGCAATGCTCTGATGGCGCAACGAAACGATATACCGCATCTCATCGAACTGCTGGACGACGAGTCCCCCAGCGTGCGCGAACACGTACTTCGTGAACTCATGTCGTTCGGCCCGGCGCTCGAGTCTGAAGTGCGCGCCTTGGATTCCTGCCTGACCCCGGAACAGCGCCGGCGCGCGACCCGATTGTTGAGCGCCCGCCGCCACGCGGAATCCAGATGGGTTGCGTGGCGGACCTGGCCGCAGTTGCCGGACCCCTACCAGCAGATTGAACAGGCGCTGAGCCTACTGGCCGAGTTTCAATACGGATGGACGCCACCGGTCCGATTGCGCGAACTGTTGGATGCGCTGGCGGACGAATACCTGCGCACTTGCCGCAGCCGCGACGGCATTTCGCTGAGCCGATTCCTGTTCGTCACCAAGCGGCTTCGCGGCAATCAAGACGACTACTACAACCCCCTCAACAGCAATCTTGTTCACGTCATTCAGCAGGGCGCAGGGTTGCCGCTCAGCCTGACCTGCGTGTTCATGCTGGTTGGACACCGCGCGGGAGTCCGGGTGGAGGGATGCAACACGCCGGGGCACTTCCTGGCGCGGGTGCCGACCTCCGGCGGCGCATTGTTTTTCGATTGCTACAATGGGGGGCGCATACTCACGCAGCGGGAAGTCGGGTTATTGCGCGGCAAACTGCCGTCGCACCGCTGGCATGTCATGACCGAAGCGGCGACGCCGGGTGTCATCATTCAGCGCGTCCTTCACAATCTCATTCACGCGTATGAACTGGAAGGCAACACCGCCTTTTGCGAACTGATGCGGGACCTGCTGGGGCAGTGCCCGATCAAGCGGTGATCGACGATCGAGGCCCCTACTCTCCCATCGTTTCCATCGGTTTTTTTCTCCGCTTGGCCGCGGCGTAGGCGAGCCCGCGCGCGTTAATCCAGATGTCCGCATCCAGGCGAGCCCGTTCCTCCGGCCGCACCGTCACGCCGCACTCGGAAATTCTGCGCAATGCCGCCGCCTCGACCCGTGCGCGGCAGAACGCCTCCAGATCGTCGCCGTCGGCGCCGCACTCGACCGCTTCCCGCATCGCGTTCTCCATGTCATCAATCGAAGTCAGCAGCACGTCCGCCGCGGCGCTCACGTCCGTCACTTCGCCGAAATGACCGACGTAGACCCGGCTCGCGCCGGTCTCGACGATGCGCCGCACCGACCTTCGGGCCGCCTCCGCGTCAAACTCGGTGGGCGTGCTCGAACACATGATGCACGGTCGACCGCCGCGCTGGAGGGAGGGATAATGCAGGCCGAATGCGTCTCCGGCGAATACACCGTTCGACCGGGAATCGTGGATGCAACAATGGTGCGAGGCATGGCCTGGGGTGTGCAGGAACCGAAACACGCGCCCGCCCATGCCGAGTGCTTCGCCGTCGTCCATCGATCGAATACGGCCCTCGTCGATCGGCCGTATTTCGCCGTACAATTCCTCGAACACTTCTCTGCCGTATACTTGCGTCGCTCCGGCAACAAGGCGCGTTGGATTCGCGAGGTGCCGCGCCGCGCGCGGATGGCACAGCACGACGGCGTTTGGGCATTGCTCTAGCAGCGCCGCGGTGCCGCCCGCATGATCGAGGTGGATATGCGTGACGATCAGGTAATCGACTGCGTTCCGACTCAAGCCGGCTTCATCGAGTGCGGCGAGCAGCAGCGGCAGGGCTCGGTTCGTGTTGTTGTCGACAAAGGCGGCGCGAACGCCTTCCACGACCAAATAGGCCGCGGCGACTTCGGGGCCGCCGTAGAGGCAGTCGATTGTTCTTACCGTACCAACGGACATCCGACTCGGGATTGTGGCAGAAGTCGAACCGCAGACTCCAGCCCGGAATCCGACGAGACCGACCTTGCGGGCTGAAGTAAAGCAATGGTAAACTCTACCGTAAACTGCCCGCCTCGCGTGAAGTCGAGAATCCCGCGCTGCCGAGCCGAACACCCCGTCAACCGGTACTTCGCTCCGCCTGGGTGGAGTTCACGCGGCGGGCGCCGCGCGGGAGTCAGGCGTGTCCTTGGAACGGTCCGAAGCCATCGTGGTTCGCGGGGTCGACTTCAGCGAGACGAGCCGCATTGTCACGTTGCTCAGCCCGGGCCGCGGAAAACTGGCTTGCATGGCGGCGGGCGTCAAACGGCCCAAGAGCGCGTTCGCGGGTTTGTTGGACACGATGAACCGGTTGGAGATCGTGTACTACTGGAAAGAGGGCCGCAGCGTCCAGAAGTTGTCGGAGGCGACCCTGCTGGATGCGTTTACAGGGATACGGCGGGACCTCGAGAAAAACTTGTTCGCCGCGTTTCCGCTGGAGCTTGCGTACAAGACGGCGCAGGAAAACGAGCCTTCCCGCGAGTTGTACGCAGCGCTGATCGGCGGGCTAAACTCGATGGCGGCGTGGGACGGCCCGGCCCGTACGCACGCCGCGTGGCAGGTACTGCGGCTGCTGAAGGTGGCCGGTTTCGATCCGGCCCTGGCCGGCGCGGCTTCCATGCTTCCGCACGCGGCGCAGGCCCGAAAACGGGTCGCGCGGGAGGATTTGGAACTGTTGCGCAGATTAGCCGCGGAGCCGAGCGCGTGCCTAGTCCGGGACGACTGTCCGGGCGCGTTCGCCGCACTGCGCGCTTACGTGATCCAGGAACTGGAATCGGAGTTCCGCAGCCTGCGCGTAATTGATCAGATACTCGGATAAGATGAAAAAGGAAGGGCGATGGCCCTCGCCGCAATCGATAGAAGCACGCTTGAAATGGCCGCACCCATCGAGAAAATCCGCAACTTTTGCATCATCGCGCATGTTGATCATGGCAAGTCCACCCTTGCCGACCGTTTCCTCGAGGTGACAAAGACCATCGACGAGCGCAAGATGAAAGAGCAGACGCTCGATACGATGGAAATCGAGCGGGAGCGCGGCATTACGATCAAGTCCGTGGCGGTGCGCCTCAACTACACTTCGAAAGACGGTCAAGCGTACGTGCTGAATCTGATCGACACGCCGGGGCACGTCGATTTCTCCTACGAGGTGTCGCGCAGCCTTGCGGCATGTGAGGGCGCGCTGCTGCTGGTGGATGCCGCGCAGGGCGTCGAGGCCCAAACCCTCGCGAACGCGTACAAGGCGATTGAACAGAACCTCGAGATTATCCCTGTCATCAACAAGGTGGACCTGCCGAGCGCGGACGTCGAGTCGGCGCGCAGCCAAATCGAGGACGTGGTGGGGCTTGACGCGAGCGAGGCCATTCTGGCCAGCGGCAAGGAAGGGATCGGCACCATCGAGTGCCTGGAAGCCGTGATTCGCAAAGTGCCGCACCCGAGGGGCGATCGGGCCGCCCCCCTCCGCGCGCTGATTTTCGACGCCAAGTACGACGCCTACCGCGGCGTCATCGTGTATATCCGCGTAATGGAAGGGCGCATCGCGCCGGGCATGAAAGTGATGATGATGTCCAGCGGATTGAAGTACGAGGTTTCCGAGTTGGGCGTGTTTACGCCGGAGATTGTCCCCTCGGATTCACTCGAGGCGGGCGAGGTGGGCTATCTCATCTGCAACATCAAGACCCTTCAAAGCACCAAGATCGGCGATACCGTGACGGACGCATCGCGCCCGGCAAAGGAACCTCTGCCGGGCTACAAGGAACCGCAGGCCGTCGTGTTCTGCGGCATGTACCCCGCAGTGGCAAACGATTTCGAGGAGTTGCGAAACGCCCTCGAAAAGCTGTCGCTCAACGACGCTTCGTTCACCTACCAAGCGGACACGTCCGACGCGCTCGGGTTCGGGTTCCGCCTGGGATTCCTGGGCCTGCTACATATGGAGATCATCCAAGAGCGGTTGGAACGCGAGTTCGACCTGACCCTGGTGACGACCGTGCCGAACGTGGCGTACCGCATCACGAGGAACGACGGCGAAGTCGCGATGATCGAGAACGCGTCCAAGATGCCGCCCGCCAACGCCATCCAGACCATCGAGGAGCCGTATATCGAGGCGGAGATCATCTGTCCGACGGAGTACCTGAGCGGCGTCATTGATTTGTGCAAGAAGAAGCGCGGCGTACACGTGCGGGTGGACTACCTCGATGCCCGGCGTTGCATTGTCATTTACCAACTGCCATTGGCCGAGATCGTGCTTGATTTCTATGACAAACTGAAATCCATCACGCGGGGATACGGCTCGCTCGAATATCAACTGATCGGCTTCCGGCCGGGCGACCTTGTCAAGTTGGACATCCTCCTCAACGGCGATCCCGTCGACGCGCTGTCGTCGATCGTGCATCGCGACCGCGCGGAATGGGTTGGGCGCCAATTGGCCTCGAAACTCCGTACGCTGATTCCGCGCCAGCAGTTCGAGGTGGCCATTCAGGCCGCCATCGGCAGTCGCATTCTTGTGCGCGAGACCGTCAAGCCCATGCGGAAAAACGTGACGGCGAAGTGTTACGGGGGCGACATCACCCGCAAGCGCAAGCTCCTCGAAAAACAAAAAGAGGGCAAGAAACGCATGAAGCAGATCGGCGCGGTCGAAGTGCCTCAGGAGGCGTTCATGGCCCTCTTGCGCGTGGGCGACGAGGCCGAGCGCTAGGCCGTGGCGACGAAACCAAAGGACTCGCCGCTGTCGCCGATTGCGTCCGCGCTGCGCCCATTGATCGCTGCCATTCAGGTCATTACCGGCCCGTGGACGCGCGAAAACGGATTGAGTTGGGTAAAGCTCGTCCTCTTTGTCCTGACGGTGTGGTGGCTCTTCCTGCAACCCTTCCGCATTCCCACCGGCTCCATGGAGCCGATTCTTCACGGCGATGAGCGGTTCTTCGTCGGGGACCGCGTGTTCGTCAACAAGCTTATCTATGGACCGCGCATCCCGTTCACCACGATCCGGCTCTGGAACTGGGGAGAGCCGAGACGGTTCGACGTTGTGGTGTTCCGCACGGTCGAGCCTACCCCGCCTGCGAAAAACCTCTGGGGCAAGGCAATCAACCTGCTGCTGCCCAAAGTGCTGATCAAGCGGGTCGTCGGCTTGCCGGGGGAACGCGTCCATCTTGCCGACGGTCAACTCTACATCAACGGCGAACACATCGAATTGCCCGAGCCAATGCGGCAGGCCGGTGTCTATTACGTCGGCGCCGTGACGCGATCCCGCGAAGAACTGATCGCGGAGAAAATCAAACAGCATCCGGACAACCCCGAGGCGGCGATCCGCGAAGTCGACGAGTACCTGTTCAGCGCGTTCGACATGAAGCGCCGGCGATTGCTTGAATACGGGGTGCGTCCCGAGGACGAGTACGCAGTGGTCCCCGAAGGCCACTACCTGATGCTCGGCGACAACAGCGCGAGGAGTCAGGACGGCCGTTTCTTTGGCTGGGTGCCGCACGACCACTTGTTGGGCCGCGCCTTCTGCGTATGGTGGCCCTTCCGGCGTTGGCGCGACCTCAGCGGGTTTACCGATACGGTTCTCGGTTGGGTGTTGTTGATCGGCGTACCCTTCGCCTTATTCGCATACGAATACGGTCGCGCCTACCTTCTCGTGTCGATGAAGGTACGGGGAAGTTTCATGCCCCATCTTGTGCGGCGCGGCGACCGCGTGTTTGTCAACCGGGCCGTGTTGGCGGGCGTGCGGGTGCCATTTACGCGCATTCCGATTTGGGAAGGACGCGGACCGTGGCGCGGTGAACTCGTAGCCTACTTCGCGCCCGGGGGAGAAAACGGCGTCCACGCGGGCGAGGCGCTGCTGGGCCGTGTCGCTGCCGTTCCCGGAGACGAGATCACCATCGACGACGGCCAGATTCTGGTCAAGGGCGAACGCACGGGCGTGGCAGCGCAGTCGCCGGACGGCAAGGAACGCGACGCCGCGCGCTGGGTCAAGAAAAAGTTCTCGACCGTTCCCCCCAATAACTATCTCGTGCTTGTGGACTCGGACGCGAAAGCGCAGGACAGCCGCACCGTGGGTTGGATTCCGCGCGATCATTTGATTGGCCGGGTCGCGGCCGTCTGGTGGCCGCCGCACCGCATCCGCAGATTTAACGGCTAGCCCGGATTTTTCACACCCACCATTTGTTCTGCTGTGCCGCGCCGCGACGATGCATAACGGTGCGCACTGTACCATGTTGTATCCTCCAACGCGCGTGGGTGTGAAGAATCCGGGTTAGGTTTTAGGCTCGATATCCCCAGTTGGTTGTCCCAGCCGACCGATGACGGCGGCCGCTACAAGATACAGCGCCAGCGCCAGAACCACGAGGGTGGCGAAGCCGAGGTGCACGGACACCAGCGTGGAGGAGAGCGCTCCCACGACCGACGCGCAGCCGTTGACGCCCCATGCCCACGGGAGCAACGGTGCGTGTCGGGCCACAACGCATCCCAGGCCGCAGGGAAACGGCATGCCCATGCAAAACGCGATGGGCGCCAGCAACAGGACGCTAACGGCCGCTTTTATAGAACCGGGCCATCCGACGGCGGCGTCAAACACGGCGTCGAATGCTGCGAGACCGGCAAGTCCGGCGGTGGTCGCCCCGAGTATGCTGTACCGCGCGATCCGGGACGTCAGGCCGAGGTGCTGGGCGGCAAAACTGCCCAACCCGCTGAAAAAGAGAAACGCCGCAAGCACTACGGCCACCGAATACACGGGATGGGCAAGGAATAGCACGAACCGCTGGATGAACGCCAGTTCGAGAAACATGTAGGCCAACCCGAGTAAGGCAAAGTACAGCACGACCCATTTCTTCACGCCGCGGGTCGCAACCTGACGGGAAAAAGTAACGAGCGGCAGTAGTATGATTACCATGCTTGCCGCTGTGCCTTGGATGAGGGCGGCGACCACGACCAGGTAACCCCATTCGATTGCGGGAAGTCCCTGTATGCCGAACTCGCGCAAGATGGGCGGGAACGCCGACCATTTGACGAACCGAAAGAAATACGGCCGGCTGTCCGTGGCGGGTCGTACGTAGAACGGGTACTCCGCGTACGCCGCTTCGCGCCGGCCGCCGCCCGCGAGCACGGCGCTCGCAAAATCGAACACGCCGGTGTTCCCAAGAAGAATGTAATAGTCGGTTTCCTCGGCGCGAACATCCGGCAGGTATCCGATATCGAACCACCGGGATGTGCAGAACGTTCGGACCGCATCCAGTTGAGACGCGGAGAGCGGCGACTTCGCAATCACGACTGTCGCGGTGTTCCACGATCGAATGAACGCGAGGTGCCTCTCGGGAGTGCGAATGCCGGCGCGTTCGCAGGCTTCAACAGCCGTAGCAAACAGCTTCAGGGCGGTCCGCGGCGGGGTTTCCATCCAACAGGTGAGAACAACCGCGCCGTCGGGAGTGAGTCGCCGCACCATGAGTTCGACCGATTCCACGGTGTTGAAGTAGCTCTCGGCGGCGGCGTAGACGCCTGAACTCGATGCCATGAATGATCCCTGCAGCGGCGCCACAATCAGGTCGTATTCGATCTCATTCGACTGGAGATATCCCCGCCCTTCCGCGATCACCACGCTCACATCCGGCCGACCGTATACGTTTCCTCCGAACTCGCGAAACGGTCCCCGTACCAAGTCGACCACTTCTTTGTCCACCTCGACGGCGGTGACGTGTCGCGCTCCGTGCCACAGGGCGCTCCACACCTCCGTCCCTCCACCCGTTCCGACGACGAGCACCGATGGGTCGGGCGGCGCAATGCGGTATCCCAACGCGCCGGTGACGTAGTCGAGGTACGCCATGCGGTCCCAATTGCCGTCAAACCGATTGATAGGCGACACGTTTCCGCAGTCATAGAACAGGCCGATCTGTTCGGGAATCGGGCCAAGTTCCTGCATGGGATAGTTCGAAATCTGGCCGGGCGTCTCGCGAATCTGATCCGACGCGACCGCGGTGAGGAGTGAAAGCGGGCTCCATGTCTCTGAGACGACGCGAGCGTCGGGCAATTGCAGCGCGTAGGAAAGCCCCTTGTACTCAGAGATACGCACGGGTTGCACCCACCCTGCCGCCACGACGATGAGGATTGCCGCGGGAAGCCACGCGCGATGCAGCAGAGCGGCCCGCACACCACGTGCCAGCACCATAAATGCCAGCCCCGAGCAGAAGGCCAGCGCATAGGGCGCGACGGACGGGTGCACCGCGTACAGAAGCAACACGGCTCCCAGCGCACCCGCGCCGGACCCGCACATGTTCACGGCATACAGCCGGCCCGTGTCATCGGGCCGCACCAGGAACGCCGTCAGAATGCACGCCGATGCGAGAAAAAATGGCAGCGCAAACAGCAGATACAACGCCAGCAGATACCACAGTTGCGCGCGAACCGCCGTGATTTGAAGAGTTTCAAAAGGTATCCGCTGACTCACCGCGTAGCAGCCGACGAGGCTCATTGTCAGAAGGAAGCTCGAGCCTTGCAGGACCCGGCTCTCACGACCTGGTAGCGTGCCGCGGGCCAGGGCGAAAAACGCGCCGCTCGCGCCGAAACCGAGCATCGCGAGGCTGATGATCATGTAAGCGAAGTGATGCCACTGCCCGATGGTCAGTACCCGCATCAGCACGACCTGATACGCGATACCCACCCCGCTCACAAGGAAAACGGCGGCGTATAGCGCGGGCGTGTTCATGCGTCTGGTATCGATGGCTGGGCGCTTATTTCGTGTCGGACGGGCCCGCGGGCTGCGGCGTTCCCCCCGTCAACGGGACAAACCGGACCGCCATCACGCTGCGCTGCTGGATGCTGCCGTCCTTTCGCTTCTCCAGCACGTACAGTTGTTGGAGTCCCAGCGGCGGGCCTACAGGGATCACCATGCGCCCGCCGGGCTTGAGCTGTTCAACCAAGGGAGGCGGAATATGACTGGCCGCCGCCGTTACGATGATCGCGTCGTACGGCGCATGCTCCTCCCAACCGAAGTACCCGTCTCCGATCTTCGTCTCTATGTTCTCATACTTGAGCTTGTTGAGCAGTTCCGCCGCGCTGGAGCCGAGTTCGGGCACGATTTCGATGGTATACACCTTCTTGACGATCTCGGCCAAAACCGCCGCCTGGTACCCTGACCCCGTCCCAATTTCCAGCACGGAGTCTTCCGGCCCCACCCGCAACAGCTCGGTCATTTTCGCGACGATGTAGGGTTGGGAAATGGTCTGTCCATGTCCGATGGGCAGTGGGCCGTCCGAATACGCCTGACGCTGGAGCCGTGCGGGCACAAATCGATGCCGCGGCACGGCGCGCATAGCCGCCAATACTTGTCCATCGCGGACACCGTCGCGGCCAAAGAAACCGTCGCGCGCGATGTCCTCGCGGACCATCCGATCGCGTTCGAGGGCGAACTCGTCGCTGCGGGCGCCGGGCTCGGCGAGTCCTTGAGGCTGGAGCGTCGTCACGGCGAGCAGTGTGGCTGCGAGACACGCACCCGGCACCCGGGTCAGTTGCCGAATGGGAGCCGTAAGGTGTGTCATGGCGAACAACCTCCGCCGTCACGGCCAAGTATCGCCGGTGCGCCGAGTTCAGGGTAAAGGGATTCGGCGGCCGTTTCAACCGCATGCGCCCCGGGCGGATTCGGTAACGTGCGACATGGCCGCGTTTCAAGTACACTATGGTCCCATGTGGGACCGAATCAGACAGATTGTACGCACGTTGGACCGCGAAATCCGCGTGTGCCGTATCGTACTGGCCGACCCGCGCACGCCTCGGCTCGCAAAGCTGCTGCTTGCCGCCGCGGTGTTGTATGCGGTGTCGCCCGTCGACGTAATCCCCGATTTCATTCCGGTGGTCGGGCACTTTGACGATTTCGTGATTGTTCCCGCGCTGATCCTGCTTGCTTTCTACTTCGTGCCGGGCACACTTATTGCCGAGGCCCGTCAACAAACCGCCCCCTGAGCGGCGCAGCGCCGCGCACCCTCGCTACCGGATTACGTGTAGGAACTTGTGGTGCGATTTCGGGAAGGCGTGGCGGTGGAATTGCGACCGCGCCACCCACTTAAATGTGGCGCCGGCGTCTGCTCCTATATCCTTGGCCGAAATCACGCAGCGGTACACATTCATCGTAATGGTGAAGTGCGAATAGGCGTGTCCCACGCTTGCCACCCGTTCGCCTACCGTAGCAGACGCGCCGAGGCACTCCCGCATGACTCGCGCGAGCGCGGCCCGATGCGTCTCGCCTTTCCTGACCCGGCCGTTGGGGAACTCCCAGAGGCCCCCGAGCAGCCCTTTCTCCGGGCGGCGCACGAGCAAGTACTTTCCATCGCGGTGGACAACGGCCGCGACCATCTGGTGATGCGGCGCCGCCTTTTTCGACCTGCGCACCGGCCGCAATTCCTGGACGCCTCGTTCTCGCGCCGTGCAGTACGCGCCCACCGGACATGACGCACACTGCGGCGATTTCGGCGTGCACACCCGCGCGCCCAACTCCATCATCGCCTGATTGAAGTCGCCCGGCGACGCTCCGGGCACGAGGGCTTCCGCCGCCTCCCACAGTTCGTTGCGGACTTTCGCCTCGTCCACGCACGCGTCCACGTCAAACAGTCTCGAAAGGACCCGCATCACGTTGCCGTCGAGTACCGCCGCGCGTCGGCCGTAGGCGATGCTGGCGATAGCCGCGGCCGTATAGCGTCCAATGCCCGGAAGCGCCTGCAACTCATTGGGCGTCGACGGGAATACGCCGCCGAATTCGCGCGCGACGATCTTCGCCGTCTTATGAAGGTTTCGCGCGCGAGTGTAGTACCCGAGCCCCTCCCACAGTTTGAGTACGCGATCCGGACTCGCAGACGCCAGCGCGTGGACGTTGGGAAAGGCCTTCATGAATCGATGGAAGTAGGGCAGGCCCTGTTCGACGCGGGTCTGTTGAAGCATGATTTCGGAGAGCCAGACGGCGTACGGATCCTTCGTTCGCCGCCAGGGGAGGTCGCGGGCGTTCTTGCGGAACCATGTCAGAAGCGCACGGCGCAACCCCGCGCGCTGCCGGGCCGTCAGCGGCGAGTTGGACATGGTGAAACCGGGCCGTACGCGCATCTTCGCTTGCAGCGTCGACGAAATCGCGACGCGCTATCCCGAAACGCCTACTTCCTCGGGCGACTCGACTTTACTGCGCCCTCCGTTGCCGGAGACCTCATGCGCAAACTCGAACTCCTCCTGCGGTACGACCGCCGGCTGATGAGACGGAAGCACCTCGCACTTGTCTCCATCGCAATAGAGGTCCGCGGTTTCGTCGGTGTTGAGGTGCGCGAAATCGAGGGGTTTGAGCCGCGCCGACGCGTGAATGTACATCTCCTGCGTGATTTCCTGATACGGCGCCTGCGGGTAATTGTGCTCGACCAGCGGCAGGAAGCTGATAGACTTCAGGCGCGGCTCATACAGTTCGAGTATCTTCGGAATGTCCTTGGCTTCCTCCGGCGTGAATGTGATCGTTGCACTCACCTGATTGTCGGCCCAGTAGTACTGCATCTGCGCGACGTTTTCGACCTGCTCCCACACGGAGACGTCCTTCTTCGACCGCTCGAAATTCTTTTGCTTGACCGGAAAATAGACGACCAGCGTGTTGTCGCCGTATACCGATTCCTCAATCCGGTACCCGGCCCGACGAATAGGATCGACAAGGGGGCTCGTTTTGTCAATGCGAATCGTGCGGTAGTAAAACTCTGCATGAGGGTAGTGTATACCCGGCGTCACACCGGGCATGAGCGAGACCGTTCCGCTGGGTTTCACACTGGTTTTCTTGATGCTCTCCGGAATGCACAGCCACTGCGAGTAAAT
>BTUX01000101.1:0-15067 GCA_045863315.1 Candidatus Hydrogenedentota bacterium
GGACAAGCCGAACTTCTACACGAGCAAGAAAGGTGCGCAGGATGCACACGAGGCCATCCGCCCGACCGTGCCCGGCCGGACGCCCGAGAACGTGGCGCCGTATCTCGACGAGGACCAGTTGAAGTTGTACACGCTGATCTGGAAACGGTTCGTGGCCTGTCAGATGGCGCCCGCCGTGCTCGATCAGACGACGGTCGAGATCACCGCCGGGGAATGCGAATTCCGCGCGACGGGTTCGGTAATGAAGTTTCCGGGGTACACCGTGCTGTATGAGGAAACAATCGAGGACAAACCGAAAAACGGCGACGAGGAGACCTCGGGCCTGCTCCCGCCGATCAATGCCGGCGAGACCTTGAACAAGAAAGAGCTGAAACCGGAGCAGCATTTCACGAAGCCGCCGCCCCGGTATTCGGAAGCGAGCCTGATTCGCGCGCTGGAGGAAAACGGAATCGGCCGGCCGAGCACGTACGCGCCGACGATCAATACCATCACGGAACGCGGCTACGTGGAACGCGAAAAGGGCCGCCTGAAACCGACGGAACTGGGCGAGAAAGTCAACGAGATTCTCATTCAGCATTTTCCGGACATCCTCGAAATCAGTTTCACGGCGCAGCTCGAGGCGGATTTGGACCACGTTGAAGAAGGTACGCGCGAGTGGCACGACCTGTTGCGCGAGTTCTACGGGCGGTTTGAGCACGATTTGACGATGGCGCAGAAGCGCGTCATCGCCGAAGTCGTGGGCGAGGACGCCCGGTGCCCGAAGTGCGACTCGCCGATGGAAGTGCGCGAAGCGTGGTTCGGCATCTTCCTGGGCTGCACGCGGCATCCCGAGTGCAAGGGCACCAGGAGCCTGAGGAAGCAGGCCGCGCCCGAGCCGACAAACGAAGTGTGCGAGAAGTGCGGCTCGCCCATGGTAATCCGATCGGGGCGCTTCGGGAAATTCCTCGCCTGCTCCAAGTATCCGGAATGCAAGAACACCCACAATCTCGACAAGGCGGGCAACAAGGTCGCCCGCGTTCCGAAGGAGCCGCCGAAAAAGACGGACCAGAAGTGCCCGAACTGCGGGGCGTTTCTGGTCGTTCGCAAGAGCAGGACCGGTGAGGAGTTTTACGGCTGCGAGAAGTACCCGAAGTGCAAATTCACCCGGCCGATGGAATTGGGGGTGAAATGCCCGAAATGCAACGGCGATCTCGTGAGCAAACTTTTGAAGCGCCGGCGTTGCGTCGCCTGCCTGTCATGCGACTATTTGCTCTTCGGCCGACCCGATCTGAAAACGCCTTGCGAGAAATGTGGCAACGTGTGGACCGTCGTGGCGCGCAGCAAGTCCAAGCCCACGGTGCGCAAGTGCCCGGTTCCCGCCTGCGGTCACGAGGAACAGTACACCGAAGAGGACGTCTGAGACCGCCGGAGGGCGCCAATCGTGAAGTGGCCACTTCACGCGAAAGGGACTTTTTGGTGAGGGGCTGCACGTCTTCGACCGGTCTGCGTTATAGCAATTTGCGTGGACATGCGGCTGCTGTTTCCCTTCGAGACGGATCATCCACCGATCCAGATTCCTCACTTTCGTTCGGAATGACATTAAAAGACGCTGTGGCCGGGGCGGCGAGGAATGCACGGAAATCTCACGCCCCGAGGCATTTCGAACATCGAACTTCCAGCAGAATCGGCGATGAACCACAGCCATGTCGAATCCTGGACTGCGTCAAATCCCTCAAACCCTCGGTTCCCAGCCGGGTTCGTATTCGCGCCGCCGGAGGGTCATGGCTTCGGGATCATCGAGGACGCGGCCGTTCGACGGCTCGCAACGAAGCGTGCGGCCGGCTTCAGGTACGTTGTCCATCGCCTATTTCACGGGTGCGCAGAGGAGTAACACGGAGCTTGTCCCGTTCTCTCGTCGGTTATCGGGCGTCGTGCATGAGTGTGTGGCGCAGCCCCGGCTATCCGGATTCCTCACATTCGTTCGGAATGACAATTCGGGGCGAACGACCACGTGGCACAAATGTCCATGTATGACAATTGAGGATGCGGGACAATGGGTGGCGCGGGATTTTGTGTCGTACGGGGGTGTTGGTTACTCTTGCGTGAAGGCTCCGGCGATGGAGCCGAGGTGAGACGTGTCGAGTACGGCCATTGAGAGATATGTTGACCATTTGAACGGCGAGAAAGGGTTTTCCGCGCATACGGTGCGCGCATACCTCGCCGACTTGGACCAGTTCTGCGATTACGTGCGCTCGGGACCCCAGGCGTTTTCGCGAGCGCCAGAGGAGCGGTTAGCGGCGGACCTGGATTCCTTGCGCCGGGCGGATCGCAACCACGTGCGGGGATTTTTGGCGCACGTACAGTCCTCGGGCGGTTCGCCGCGTACGTCCGCGCGGAAACTGGCAAGCATCCGGGCGGCATACCGTTTTTTTACGCGAACCGGTGAACTCGGCGAAAACCCGACGCAGGCGGTGAGATCGCCGAAACTGGGTCGCGACCTGCCGGACGTGTTGACGATTCCGGAGGTGACGGCGCTGCTCGAGGCGCCGGACCGAAGCGATCCCTTGGGGGTCCGCGACCGGGCCGTGCTCGAGACCCTGTATTCGAGCGGGGTCCGGGCTGCGGAACTGGCAGGTTTGCGGCTTCAGAACCTTGATGTCGAGGAAGGCGCGATGACGGTCTTGGGCAAGCGGAACAAAGAGCGCATCGCATACCTGGGATCGTACGCGCGCGAATCGCTGCGCGCGTATCTGGAGGTGCGACGCGAACTCGGCAATCCCGGGCACGACCGTCTCTTCGTCAATTCTCGCGGCGGCCCCTTGACGACGCGCAGTGTCCAGCGGATTGTCGAGCGCTACGTGCGTCAGGTGCTGCCCGGCCGGAGGGAAATCTCGCCGCATACGTTGCGGCACACCTTCGCCACGCATATGCTGAACTCGGGCGCCGACTTGCGGGTCGTGCAGGAACTGCTGGGTCACGAGAGTCTCTCGACGACGCAGATTTACACCCACGTGAGCATCGATCGGTTGAAGCAGGTGTATCGGGAGTCGCATCCGCACGCGTGATGGGAAGAGGCGGTTGAACACGGACCGGCACGGACAAGCGCGGAAGCGAAAGAAATGGCACGTTCGCTGAGCGAGCGATCGCAGAGACGTTCAATTTGAGGATCTTGCACGTCTACAAGGACTTTGATCCGCCGGTACACGGGGGGATGGAACATCACATGGCGCTGATGTGCAGGTATCAGCGCCAATGGGCGGAGGTGGAAGCGTTGACCTGCAGTCGCTCGTTTCGGTCGCGGGTCGTCGAGCGCGACGGGACCCGCGTGACGGAAGTGGGGGAATGGGGACGGTTTCAGAGCGCTCCGGTGTCTCCGCTGTTTGTGCCCTACATGAAGCAAGCGAGGGCGGATGTCGCGGTCCTGCACGTGCCGAACCCGACGGCGGAAATTGCATGGTTGCTGGCGAGGCCGAGGGCGAAGCTGGTCGTGCGCTACCAGAGCGACGTCGTGCGGCAGGCGACGGCGATGCGGTTCTACGGACCGGTGCAGTCGAGATTCCTGCGGGCGGCCGACTTGATCATTGTGGCCTCGCCGCAATACCTGGAAACATCGCGGACGCTGCGGCCCGTTCGTGGTCGATGCCGAGTCGTGCCGCTTGGGGTGCTGGCGGAAGACTTCGCGGCGCCGGATTGGGCGCGCGTGGATGCGCTGCGCCGCGAGTATGGCGGCGGGTTTGTGCTGTTTTGCGGCCGCCACCGCTATTACAAAGGCATCGAGTATCTGGTGCGCGCCGCCCGCGACATCCACGCGCCGGTCGTGATCGCAGGCGACGGCCCCGAACGGCTGCGATGCGAAGCGCTCGCGCGCGAACTCGACGCCGACGTGTTTTTCCCGGGGCCCTTGAGTCGGGACGACCTCGTGGCCCATCTGCACGCGTGTGAGGTCTTCGCGTTTCCATCGGTGGAACGAAGCGAGGCGTACGGCATCTCGATGCTCGAGGCGCACGCGTGCGGCAAGCCGGTCGTGTCAACTACGCTGGGAACGGGCGTTGAATTCGTGAACCTGCACGGTCAGACCGGCTGGAATGTTCCGCCGCGCGATTCGGAAGCGTTGGCGAGCGCCATCAATCGACTTCTCGATGACGAGCGGCTGCGCGAGGAGATGGGCGCATTCGCGAAGCGCCGCGTCGAGACGGAGTTCAACGCGGAGCACATTGCGCAGACTGAATTCGAACTGTACCAGGAAGTTGCCGGCCGCCGCATCGGGCCAACGAATGACGGCGCGGGGCCGCTCGATACGGGGCGCGCGCGACGATGAAGATGCCGCTGGACACGACCGCTGAACTGTGCCAGAATCAGGCGGGAGGGTGAGGGTGCATGCAGCCGGAATATGACGATCGGGAGGAGGAGTTCGAACACCTCAACGCAGACGCCGTGTGCGAGGCGTGCGACCACGTGAATCCGCCTGGGACGTTGTTATGCAAGGTGTGCGGCAACAATCTGCGGGACCAACGCGCCCGCCGACTGGCTGCGGGCGCCGCGAGCGGTGAAGTCTCCGAATCCGCGCGGCCAAGACTAGTCTTGGCCGGCTTGCTTTCCATTCTTGGACTGCTGCTGATGATCTGGGTGGGAGTGAATGTCGGGAATATCGAAAGCTTTCTGGTCTCTCAGTACGAGGCGCAGACGAGGGCGGAGTTCTCACCCGAGAACCTTTGGATCGGCCCCGACAGCCGTGCGTACGAGCGGCTTCGCACCGACCTGCGCGGGCATCCATTGAGCGAAACCGACGCGGTCGCGTCGGCCCCGGGCGCCAAGCTTGAGTCCGTCGACGGCCGGTCTCTGCTCAAGCAGCGGGACGACCCCTTGGCCCCGATTCTCGGTCAGGCGCTCGCCGAAACGGACGGCGAGGTGGTCCGGGTGGTGGCGCTGTTCTCCAACGGCACGGAAGCGCGAGGGGAAGGCGTGTTTCGGTCCGAGGGGAGGCTCGAGACCGAGACAATCGGAATTCGGCGTGTGGACGGCTCGTACGCCAGCGCGCGCGGATTCGCGCAGCCGCTGAACAATGGTCTCGTGACCTGTTCGGGGTACATCAGCGCCCCGCCTGCGGGAATTGTTGTCGAGCCCGACCCTCTGGCCCCCTCCGCGCAGGAAAAATTGCAGCAAATGATTGCGATTCCGCTTCCCAAGTAATGGTCACACTCCGGTTGTCCGTCCAGTGCGCAAGGCCTGCACCGGTGAAAGTGAGTTCGGCACGATGAACCGCGCGCGTTCGCGGCGAACGGCGGTCATCGAGTTGGCATTGATGGCCGCATTGTTCGTGCCCGCTTCCGATGCGGGCCAGTTCCCATCGTCCTATCCGCTCGACATGTTGCCGAGCGAGCGAAGAACGGAAACGGACCCGGACACGGGGGCAACGCTGACCTACCTGACCGGCGACCCCGCAGCGGACACGAATCTGTATTTTCATGATCGATCCTGGTTGGCGGACAGTTCACTGATCCTGTTTCAATCGGCGCGTGCGCACGGCGGCCTGATGGGATGTCTCATGGCCACCGGCGAACTCGTACGGTTCGACACGCCGAAAGGCGGCGTCGGCGGGGCCACGGCGGCCCTCAAGCGGAACAGCGTCTACGCGCTCCGGGGCCGCGAGGTCCTGGAATTGCAGTTGGAAATCGAATCGCCCCCGGCCGTCCGGGGAAGGCCATCGACCGTTATGGCGAACGAGCGCTTGATTGCCGAGTTGCCCGACTGCGATATCATGACCGCGTTGAACGAAAGCTGCGACGGTACGCGGCTGTCGCTGGGCGTGAAGCGGTACGGTGCGAGGCCCGAACCCGCCATCCTCGCGATCGACATCGAGACCGGCGCGATCACCGAAGTGTGCCGCATCGTGCCGCCGCAGGAGTTCCACGTTCATGTCCAATGGAGCCGAAGCAACCCGAACCTGTTGAGTTTCGCCGGAGCGTACCCGCGAATCAACGTCGTGGACGTTCGATCCGGAACGATCACGGCGCCGTACAATCAGCTTCGAGACGAACTGGTCACCCATGAACACTGGTGGGTGAACGACACCATCGTGTTCTGCGGAGGATTCAAGCCGCCCCCGACCGAAGACTCGGACGTGAAGATACTGGACGTGCACACGGGCGTGGTGCGGATCATCGGACGGGGCAGTTGGTGGCCGGGTGGAACGGACGAAGAAATCGCCAAACGGAACTACTGGCATTGCGCCGGCGATGAACAGGGGCGTTGGGTCGTGGCGGACAACTGGCACGGGGACATCACCGTGATTGAAGGGAAGACCTCGCGGCCGCATGTGCTGACGGTCGGGCACCGGACCTACGGCAATGCGGAGCACCCGCACGTGGGATGGGACCGCAAAGGCGAACAGGTTGTTTTCACTTCGCATAAACGGGGCAACCCGGACGTGTGTGTGGCGACCATTCCCGTCGCGTGGCAGGGGGCGAACAGCGGGCCGGTACCGTCTGCGGGACCATGAAGACGGTCGCCTATCGTGCGGCCGGCGGAGTGGTGCTGGATGCAAACCACAGGGTGCTGCTTCTCGAGCGAGAGGTCGAGCGAAACGGTACACCGCTTCACGAGGTGCGTTTGCCAAAAGGCCACATCGATCCCGGGGAGAGCGACGAACAGGCCGCGATTCGCGAGACCTGCGAGGAATCGGGGTATTGCGAACTCGATATTGTTGCGGACTTGGGCTGGGCGCGCAGCGAATACAACTTCATGAAGAAACACTACGTTCGCGACGAACACTTTTACCTCATGCGGCTTCGCTCGGCGGTGTTCCGGGGCGCGGACGTCGATCCAAATTCGGAGGAGGCCCTGTTTTGCGTCCGGTGGGCGGACGACCTGCATCAGGCGGAACAGTTGTTGACGTACGACAGCGAGAAGGAATTCGCGCGACGCGCGCGGAACGTTTTGAGTGAATGGCGGTCTTGACGTGACCAACTTCAGGGAAAGCAGAATGAGCGTTGCACAACACACCCAACGATGCGGCACGTACGCGGTCGGCGATCTATCGAACGCCACGTGGTACCACGGCTCGAGATACAGCTATCCGCTGCGCGGCGAGCACACGGGAGGCGCGCTGGCGTTATTGGATGTCCTTCAGCGGCAAGGCACGGAACCGCCGCCGCACGTCCATCACCATGAGCATGAATTATTTGTCGTGTTGGACGGTGCGGTCGAGTTTCAAGTCGGCGCCTCAATCGTCCGGGGAGCGGCCGGCGCGGTCGCATTCCTGCCCCGCGGCGTCCCGCACCGCTTTGCCGTGCAGGAGCCGTGGCAGCATCTGCTCGTTCTCGTGACGCCCGCCGGCTTTGAAAAGTACCTCGGACCGTTCAGCCGGCAGGCAACGCACATGGAAGAACCCCCAAGGGCCGGGGAGTTGGACGTTTCCGGCATGATCGCACGCGGGGCCGAGTTCGGCATCGAGTTTGTCCCTCCCGGAGTTGATATGGCGACGCTCGGACATAATCAGCCGGAAGGCCTTCAGGCCCGGGTTCGCCAACGCGAAGAAGGCAAAACGCTGAACGTCATGGGCATTCCGACTTCGATAAAGCTGGACGCGGCAGAGTCGGGGGGACTGATATCGGTCTTCGTCACCGACGATGCGCCGCGCCTTGGCCTGCCGCTGCACTCGCACAGGGACGACGACGAAACCGTGGTGGTTCTGGAAGGCCGGTATCTCGTCCAAGAGGGAAACGCACAGCGGGAACTGACGGCGGGGATGATGGCACATTTTCCGCGAGGCGTCCCGCACACTTACGCCAATGTCGGCGACACGCCCGGGAAACTGCTGATTGTCACAACACCCGGCGGATACGAAGCGTTTTGCCGGGACGTCGATCGGCTGGGCGCGGGAGGATCGCCGGCAAGGGGGGCGTTTCTCGAAATTGCGCGCCGCCATGGGCTGGAGATAGTGGGGCCGCCCGTATTCAACACCCCGTAGCGGTCTTTATCGGCCGCAGATGACGTTGACGACATACTGGAGATCGGTCGCGTCCACCTCGCCACTCCCGTTGACGTCCGCCTTGAGCGTGGGCTGCGTGCCGAGCACGGCCAGCGTGACAAGCTGTAAATCGACGGAGTTCGTCTTACCGTCCCCGTTAACGTCCGTTTTCAGCGTCACGGGTTTCAGCTTCGCGTTGACCTTCGTTGCGCGTCCGCTGCCCACCACCACGTCGCGAACGAGCTTGGATTTATAGCCGGGCGCGGAGAACTTGAGCGTGTACGTGCCGGGCAGCAGCATGCGGTGGTAATCGCCGAGGTCGGGATCGGTGAACACGGTGCGCGCATTGCCAACCACTTTCACCTCCGCGTAGAGCGGTTGCCCCGTCGCCTTGTCGCGCACGAAGCCGCGGGCGCCGATGTCGGCGGCCTCGGCAAACGAGAGCATCGAGTCTCGATTGTCCGACCAGAAACCGGCGAGCGTGTTTTCGTTCGGGATTTTGGTGGACGATAGCTCGATCGTCACCTCGTTGCAGCCGAGGTAGCGGTAGCTCCAGTCTTGCATGCCGCCCGTGATTTCGTACCAGAGGGATCCGTTTACGATCCCGTTTGGGAACGAAGGGACCGGGTTCGTGTACATCGGGGTGTTGGGCATTGCGTAGCGCAGCGAGATGTCCCGAAACAATTCATCGTCCGGGGACGCCGCATAGTTTCCAGAACCCTTGTCGTCGTCGTCATACGGGTAATTTACAAGCAAGGCGCCCGTGTGAAAATTCGCCGCAAGCGTGAAACTGTTGGCCGCCGACCAGTTCATGATGTGCTGCACTTCGAGCTGCCGCCCGGACGTATCCAGCGGCGTGCCGTCGAAAACGGTGCCGGTGATGTCCTCCGGCCACGTCGGGAAATTGCGATTCAGATCGATGCCGTTCGAGTTCCAGCGCGTGCCCGCTTGGAAGCCGTCCGGATTCATCAACGGAACGATCCAGATGGCGGTGCGGTTCACGAGCCGAGTGACCCGCTTGTTCGACCCGTATTTCGACAGCAGGTAGTCGATGAAATACAGACACATTTCCGTGCCGACGGGCTCGTCGCCGTGCATCGTCGAAATGTAGCGCAGTTCGGGCTCGAATTCGTCCTCATCCGGATTGTCGGTAATGAGCAAGGCCCACAGGTCACGGTTCTGCGCGGTCTTGCCCAAACTCGTGAGGCGGCATATATCCGGGTGGGCCGATGCATAGGCCTGCAATTCGTTTGTCAGATCGGCGTAGGTGTGGTAGACGCCGAGCCCTCTCGCCCCTGACTTCGCGAAGGGTTCCGCGGGATGGGGTTTCACCTCGGCAAGGGTGTAGCCGTCCATTTGGAGCCAGAGGAGTTCTTCAGCGGTCGCGTATACCGTCGCCGTGGTTTCGTCCACGCTCCCGATGTTGTAACCGGATCGGGTCAGGGCGTCGAGGTCGGCGGAAGAGGAGATGACGACACGGACCTCGTAAGAGGGGCCGACGCGAGGGCCCGCCGGACCTACGGGAATGACCTGCGCGAGTGTCGTAAGCGATCCGACTACCGCGACGATAACGATTACGGACAGATGATGGTGCATGTGACAGCAATTACCCCGCCCTGCCCATTCGGACGGCGGGGCATCTGAGCGTATTCATCCCATAAGCGGGAGCGGCCCCCCTCTAAACGCCGCGGAGGGGCGTCCGGAGCTGCCTCCCGACACCTCATTGTACACGGAGTTCGGTTTTTCTGCGGGAATATTGGACTGGTACTGAGTACAACCACCGCGCTGGACACGATTTAAGTCATTCAATTTCAATGTATTAGGTTGATTACAATCCATGATTCGAGGCGGCGTGTCGCGCTCCGGATTCGTCCATCGGGATTTGCCGGTCCGCATTTGATACAATTCCGTTCTTGATGCCGTGCTCGAGTTGGCGTGTACATAAGCGGGAGTGTTCCAAAGCCATACGCCACCCCCGGCCGGGGTTGGCATCGCGCCATTTCCAGGAGAGTCGAGAAGTGCCGAAAAAGATTGAGTTGTACGACACGACCTTGCGCGACGGCGCGCAGGGGCGGCAGGTCAAGTTTTCGTCGGAAGACCAACTGCGCGTCGTGAAGGCCCTGGACGACTTCGGCATTCATTATATCGAGGGGGGGCAACCCGGCTCGAACCCCAAGGCGGCCGAATTGTTTCTGCGCACGAAAGACATGAAGCTCAAGCACGCGAAGATGGCGGCGTTCGGCAGCACGCGGCATCCGAAATCGGCCGTCGAAGACGACGCGAACATCAAGGCTCTGTTGTCCGCGGACACCGAGGTGGTCACCATTTTCGCCAAATCGTCGGTTACGCACGCGAAAGAAATCCTGCGGGTGAAACTGGACGAGAACGTCGAACTGGTGCGGGATTCGGTCGCGTATCTAAAGTCCAAGAAGAAACGCGTGTTCCTCGATATGGAACATTTTTTCGACGGCTATCTCGAGGACTCGGGATATGCGCTGACCGTATTGGCCGAGGGTTGGCGCGCGGGCGCCGAGGTATTGATCCTGTGCGACACCAACGGCGGGCGCATTCCCACTGAAATCGCGGCGATCACGTGTGCGGCGAAGGCCTGCGTGCCCGATGCGCCGATCGGCATTCACACGCACAACGACTCGGGCTGCGGCGTGGCCAATACGATCGCCGCGGTCGAGGCGGGCGCGGTGCACATTCAAGGGACGATTAACGGCTACGGCGAGCGCACGGGCAACGCGAACCTGAGCACCATCATCCCGACCATCCAACTGAAACTGGGGCTGCAGCTTGTCGCGCCGAAGAAGCTCGAGAAGCTGACGCGGCTGTCCCACCTCGTGGCGGAACTCGCGAACTTGAACCCGCGCGATTCGGACCCCTACGTGGGGCGCGACGCGTTCACGCACAAGGGCGGCATGCATGCGGACGCCGTGCAGAAGCTGAAGGCGAGCTACGAACACATCCAGCCGGAATGGGTGGGCAACCGGACGCATATCTCGGTCAGCGAGGTGTCGGGCCGAAGCAGCTTGCTGCAAAAGGCCGCGGAGTTCGGTATCCGGCTCGAACGCGACGCGCCCGAAACGCGCGAAGTGCTCGAGCGCGTGAAGTCGCTCGAAAACGAGGGGTACGAGTTCGAGGGCGCGGACGCCTCCCTTGAACTGCTGATGCGCCGCGCCAAAGGACAGAAGAAGCAGTTCTTCAAAGTCCTGGGATACCGAGTAAGCGTCGAGGGCAAGGACAACAACGGCCACTCGCTGTCCGAAGCGACCGTGAAGCTCGAACTGCCCAACGGAAAGCGCATGCACACCGCCGCCGAAGGACACGGACCCGTGGACGCGCTGAACAACGCGATGCGCAAGGCGCTGGAAGAAACGTACCCCGAACTGAAAACCGTGCACCTCGAAGACTACAAGGTCCGCATCCTCGATGGACAGGCCGCCACCGCCGCCAAGACCCGCGTGTTCATCGAGTCCACCGACGGCGAAACGGAGTGGGACACGGTCGGCGTCTCCGAGAACATCATCGCCGCATCCCTACAGGCGCTTGTGGACAGCATCGAGTACAAGCTGATGAAGTCACGCGGCGGCAAGTCGTAGATGGAGCCGCGACGCGGCGGAATGGTCGAAGCTTGGGGCGTCAGCCCCAAGTTAATAGCCTCAAATCTCACGATAGCGCTGAAATCGTGACACCTACATGGGTCCGGCGTGCCGTCTCTTCGGGACTCGACTTGGGTTGGCGTCTAGGAACTTGGGGCTGACGCCCCAAGCTATCGCCCTAGCCCGCATTTCTCACCAGTCGCTCCCGTCATCGGGAGCGACTGGTGAGAAATGCGGGCTACGTGGTCAAACACGAAATCCAAAATTGACCGCCGTTCTCTCCTTTGCGATGATACCCGCCTTTTAACTTCCGGGAGGTTTTTCATGTCCAAAGGATCGCGCAAGACGATTCATGTGGTGTCGAATTCGCACTGGGACCGCGAATGGGGCTACCCGTTCGAGGAGACCCGGCTGCTCCTCGTTGATTTCATGGACAATCTGCTGGAACTGCTCGACGGGACCACGGCCGAAGAGTTCCACTCTTTCACCATGGACTCGCAGACGCTGTGCGTCGAGGACTACCTCGAGCTGCGGCCGGAGAAGCGCGCGACCCTCGAGAAACACGTGAAATCGGGCCGGCTGATCATCGGGCCGTGGTACTCGCTGCCGGAGGAATACATCGTCAACGGCGAATCGCTGGTGCGCAACCTGCTCGTCGGCCACCGCGTGGCGCAGGACCTCGGCAAGGTGTGCAAGGTGGGCTACACGCCGTTCTCCTACGGGCAGACTTCGCAGATGCCCCAAATCTACAAGGGGTTCGACATCGACACGATCATTTTTTACCGCGGCATCAACACCCCGCACAGCGAATTCATTCTGGAAGGGCCGGACGGAACGCGCCTGCTCGGCATGCGGTTCGGGTGCATGAGCCGGTTCAGCTACTACATCTACGTGTACCGCGTGCTGCGCTACGGGTCCGACGACGTGTTCGCGCGGTACGACTGGGACCGCGGCGCGGCCCCGTTTCGGCTCGCGCGCGAGGACCGACCGCGCGAGCATTACTACGTGCTCGACAAGCACATCAAGCAATGGAACGACAAACCCATTCGCGATCAGTTGCTGAAACTGGTGAAGGACGAGTCCGAGCACTTCACGACCAGCCATATCTGCTGCATGCAGGGCTTCGACACCAGCGATCCCGACCCGGAAGAAGCGAAGATCATGAAGCTCTGCCAGAAACTGCTGCCGGAGCACACGATCAAGTTCTCCGATCTCGAGACGTACATGAACGCCATGCGCAAAGAGGTGAAGGACCCGACCGTCTTGACCGGCGAAAGCCGCGACCCGGGGTCCACGGGCAAGTGGACGCACCTCATGGGCGACGTGATCAGCGCGCGCACACGGCTGAAGCGGGCCAACCACAAGGCGGAAGTGTATCTGCAGCGATTGGCCGAGCCGTGGAGCGCGATCGGGTCGATGGCGGGCGGCGAATACTTGAAGACCGCCCTCGATCGCTGCTGGAAGCTGCTCCTGCAAAACCATCCGCACGACACGATCACCGGCGGCGGCATCGACCAGATGGAAAAGGATTCGCTGTTCAGGTTCGACCAAATCTGCATCATCAGCGAAGGGCTTGCGCGGCGCGGCATGGGCGCCGTTCAGATTGCCGTGGACAACTCGGACCTGTCTCCGAAAGACTCCGTGCTGACCGTGTTCAATCCCTGCCCGTTCCCGCGCAAAGGTGTGGTTTCGTGCTACATCGACATGCCCAAGGGCATGGGGTACGACTGCTTCAGCGTCCGCACGCCGGACGGCAAGAAGCGGATGCGCATCCAGCGCAAAGAACAGTTCGAGTGGTCGTCGCTCATTCGCAATCTACAGGACATCTCGATCGAATTGAATTCTCAGCGGGTATTGTGCCACGTCGAAGTCGATGACATTCCCGCGTTCGGGTACAAGACGTTCCACATTGCGCGCGAAGAAAAATGGCCGATCGAACACGGTACCCTCGCGCCGGAGACGAACGTGCTCGAGAACGAACACCTGCGCGTGAAGTTCAACAGCGACGGCACGCTTGACATCATGCACAAGGAAACGAAGCAGACCTATGCGGGCGTTCACTATCTCGAGGACACCGGCGAAACGGGCCACTCCTGGATTCACATGGAGCCCGACGGAAATCAGACCATCACGTCACACGGGTTCCCTTGCGTGATCGCGCTGGAGGAGGCCGGGCCGCTGCTGGCGCGCATGCGGGTCGAGTACCACATGGACGTGCCCGCCGGCATCGAGGACGAATTGACCGCGCAGTTCCGCGAAGACGCGATGAACCACACGCGCCGCACGAAAGAGCGCAAGAAACTGGTCGTGACCAGCCGGTTCACGCTGCGCGCGGGGGCGCGACGGCTCGACGTGACGACCTCGCTCGACAACCAATGCCGGAACCACCGGCTGCGCGTGATGTTCCCGACCGGTCTGAACGCGAAGCAGACGCACGCGGAGGCGGGGTTCGACGTCATCGCGCGCGACATTACCGTGAAGAAGGGCAGCGCGTACTATGGGCGGCCGAACCCGCAGTATCCGATGTATCGCTTCGTCGACATGACGGACGGCAAAAAAGGGTTCGCGATCCTGAACACGGGCATCCGCGAATACGAGGCGCTCGACAACGCCGAGCGCACGCTGGGCATCACGCTGTTCCGCGCGTTCACGTTCCGGAACTGCCCCATCTTCGGGCGCTGGGAAGTGTATCCGGAGATGGATCTCGCGCAGTGCATCGGCCCGCACGAATGGACCTACAGCATCTACCCGCACAAAGGCGACTGGACCAACGGCGTGTTCGAACAGGCGGAGGAATTAAACCTTCCACTTGATCCCGCGCAATGCGGCCCGCACAAAGGCGCGCTGCCGAAATCCATGAGCTTCCTGACCGTCAGCGGCGCGAACGTGCAACTCACGGCGTTCAAACGCCACGAAGACCGCGCGGGCAGCTATCTCGTGCGTGTGTTCAATCCCGCCGACAAACCGACCACGGCGAAATTGACGTTCGCGAAAAACGTCAAGAAAGCCTGGCTGACGAACCTGAACGAAGAACGCCGGAAGGACCTCAAGCCCGCGGGGAGGAACGTCAGGGTTCCATTAGGTAGGAAGCAAATTCGAACGGTCGAAGTCGAACTGGCCGCAGCGCCCTATTGACCGATGCAATAGGCGGACGACGCGTACTGTATTAGAAACCCGGCGGCTCCGACGCTACGTGCAAAGCTGGTGCCCGGCCCGAAGGCGTGGCGCAACACGCAGTCCGAACCGAGAGCGCATGTCCCAACCCCACCGCACGACTTCCCCAACTTCCTTCACCGCACGACGTATAATGCTCCGGAACTCGAATGCCACACATCCGCGGTGTCCCGCAGGAGGACCATATGCGTTCGCGGTACAGAATTCACGATTCCGGCTCGGCCCATTTTGTGACCAGCACCATAGTCGAGTGGATTCCGGTATTCACGGAAAAGGCGTATTGCGACGTCGTCACCGCTTCGCTCGCGTTCTGCCGAAAGGAGAAAGGCCTCCGGCTCTA
>BTUX01000102.1:0-14972 GCA_045863315.1 Candidatus Hydrogenedentota bacterium
GCACCCGAAACGTCGATATTGAGGAAAGCCGCTTCCCAAGAAAAGTGTGGACGCTGGCGCGTCCGGCCGATGGGAACGAGTAAGGGCTCCACAGCTCGAGTCTGACGGCGCAGTGGCTGTCAGATTTCTGCCGGTTTGCCCAGCATTTGTAATTCCGCCGAATCGCCTTCCGGTTCCCAATCCCGACGATCATAGCGGAGTCCGTTCGGACGCAACGCTTTGCAAATTGTCTCAATTTCTCGCCGCGGTGGCATGAACATTGCTCATCCTGGCAGTGTCGAAGTCTGTAATCGCTCGAGTCGGAGTATGCGCAATGGCTACTGCAACTACCGCTCACTGGTTCTATACGATGGATGTCGAGGGCGAAACACCGATCAGCCGCGCCATCAAGAGCGGACACCGCGGCCTGACGGACCTCATGCTCCGGCAGGAGTTCGCCGATACCCCTGAGTACGCCGCCGGCGAAACCTTGTTGCAGCGCGCCGCGTATTGGGGTATGGAACGCGCCGTCCGCAAACTGCTGGACAGCGGCGCCAATCCCGACGAACGGGACGCCACCGGCGAGACACCGCTGCTCAAGGCCGTCCGCCGAGGGCACGTCAACTCGGTGCAGGCGCTCATCGAGAAAGGGGCGGACGTGAACGAGCGGGATTCGTCCGGCATGACCGGGCTCCACTGGGTCGCGCTCAATGGCCGCGGAGACGTCGCTGAACTCCTGCTCAGCTACGGCGCCGATGCCAACATCCGGGACGAATTCATCACGGGCCTCACGCCGCTTGGCATCGCCAAGCTGATGGGATACGACGAAATCGCCCAGATCATCGGCACCCACGGCGGCACGTACTGACTCGACGCTTCCAGCGTACACCACGGAACCCATGATCCATGATCGTGTCGGGGTCCCGTTTCGCGCGCGCACCTGCCATTCAGCGTGCGCACTACGACAATCATCCTGCCACGTGAATCCTGGTCCGTCCACGATTCCACGATCCCATGATTGCGCCTTCCCCGCGGGCGCGCGTATACTCCCCCGTGTCCGCGCCAAAGCGCGACGTCACCCAGCGGAAAGGAGTTCCCTTCGCATGTTCAAGACCGGTATTCATGGCGTGTTCCCCGCCTTGTTGACGCCTTTCACCAAGGGCGGCGCGAAGGTCGATTACGACCGCGCGTGCGCGCTCGCGCTGCGACTCGCAAAACAAGGCGTACACGGCGTCTTCGTGTGCGGCACAACGGGCGAAGGACCGCTCATGTCGCTCGCCGAGCGCAAACAAATGCTCGAGGAAGTGGTCGGCGCGGCCGGCAAGCGAATCAAAGTCATTGCGCACACCGGCTGCTTCGACACCGCGTCGACAATCGAACTGACGCAACACGCCGCAAAGGTCGGAGCGGCTGCCGCCGGCGTGGTGACTCCCGGCTTCTATACCTTCGACGACGAATCCCTGTACCGCCATTTCAAAAGCGTCGCCGATTCCGCCCAAGGCTTTCCGGTTTTGCTCTACAATATTCCGGGGTGTGTCAAAAACGTCATCAAACCCGCCCTTGCCATCAGGCTGGCGAATACCGTCGACAACATCGTCGGCATGAAGGACAGCGGCGGCAGTATAGCTAGCTTCAACGAAGTGTTGCTCGGCGCGCCTTCCGGCTTTGCGGCCATCAACGGCGTGGACGAGTACTCGATGCAGGCGCTTGTCGCCGGCGGGTCCGGATGTGTATCGAGCACGGCCAACGTCGTGCCGGAACTGTTTCTCGCGATTTACAACGCGGTGCGCAAAGGCGACCTCAAGAAGGCCTGGCAGGCGCAGGAAAAATTGTGCCGGGCCTGCGCGCTGTTTCATTACGGCGCCCTTGTCGCGCGGTATAAGGAAGGGCTTCGCCTGCGCGGTTTCGATCCCGGCTACGTCCGCCCGCCGCAGCGCGAGTTGACGGCGGAGGAACGAAAAGAGTTCACGACCAGTATGAAGAAATCGGGTCTGATTTAGTCGGACGATTCGGGCGTCTTGGTGGTGCGTCGGCTCCGATTCAAATTACGGCGTGAACACGTGAATCGCCGGCAGTTCGCGGTATCGTTCGTTGTGGTCGAGACCGTAGCCGACCACGAACCAATCGTCGATCGTGAACCCCACGTAGTCCGCGGTGATCTCGGATGAATGCCCTTCGGGTTTGTCCAGCAACACGCAGAGCCGGACAGTCGAAGGCGCCTGCGCACGAATGGCGTCGAGTATCGCTGCCGTCGTGCGCCCCGTGTCCAGCACGTCCTCGACGATCAGCACGTCCATTCCCGCGAGCGACCGTTCCGGCAACACGGTCAATTCAACATGCCCCTTCGACCGGTTGCCGTCGTAGCTGCGGGCCCGCACGTATTCGACGGTCACCGGGATGGACAACGCGCGCATGAGGTCGGCGGCGAAAAGCGTGCCGCCTTTGAGTACGACAACCAGCGTGAGTTCGCGGCCTTGGTAGTCGCGCGAGACCGCGTCGGCGATTTCGCGCACGCGCTCCCGAATCGCCTCCGGGCGAATCAACGGCTCTTCGCTCAGCCCCATGCGTCCTCCGCCTCGATTTGCAGGATGCGGCGCGTCCGCGCGGTGACGGCCGCGTCCGCGCTTGGCGCGTGCCCGACGACCCACACGATGCGGTCCCCGCTCACGACCAGCGGTACGGTGTCGCGGCGGAACTGAGCGACGTGCTCGTCGACGAAATAATCCTGCAGCTTCTTCGTTCCCCGCATGCCGATCGGCCGGAACCGATCGCCCGGCCGCCGGGTGCGGACCACCAGCGGCGGGTGAATGGCTTCGCCATCGAACACCTGCCGCCGGCCCGTGCAGTACGACGCGAGCGACCCCGGAGGCCGCGCATCCAGCCACGTCACACGGAAACGCATCCCGTGCGCGAGCGTATCCCCCGGAACATTCAGTTCGATTTCCGCGGAATCGGGTGCAGGCACATCTTCCGAAAGCACCGATTCCTCCCGCTCATTGATGAGAACGAAGCCGTTGCCGATATCTACCCGCTTGCCGGTGTCGCCCCCGAGAACCAGTGCGCGCGCTCGCTCGACCCGATCGTATTCCGTGTCGATTCCGTGCAGCGACAGCGTCTTCGCAAGCACGCGCCGCTGAATGCCCACGCTGAGCGAGGCAAACGCCGCCCGGTCGATTCGGTCGCGCCGAACGCACTTTGATAACGCGGCCTCCGTCAACCCGTCCAGGACTTCGTTTTCCGCGCGCTGCAGTTCCCCCAGGCGTATCAACGCCTCGCGTATCTGCGGATTGTACCGCTCCTCCAACAGCGGCAGCAGATCGTGTCGGATTCGATTGCGGGGATGGCGCGTATCCGCGTTCGTTTCGTCGGTCCGGAATGCGACTCCACGTTCGTTCAGATATGCCAGAATTTCCTCGCGCATGCAGTTCAGTAGCGGCCGGATGATGGGTGCGCCGGAGCGGGGCCGCGATACCGGGCCAATGCCCGCCAGGCCTTCAGGCCACCCCCCGCGGAGCACCCGCATCAAGACCGTTTCAGCCTGATCATCCGCGTGGTGGCCCGTCGCAATCGCGCGGCAACCGCATTGCTCCGCCATGTTCCGCAGATACTCGTAGCGGATTTTCCGCGCATATTCCTCGAATGAATCACCGTATTGGGCGGCCCCTTCGGCGACCGCATAACGGTGAACATGACAGGGGACCCCCAACGATTCCGCGACCTTAACAACGAAACGCGCATCCGCGGCGCTCTGGCCTTGACGGGTCTGATGGTCGAGATGGGCGACGCGGACGTTGCAGTCGAGTTCCCGCAGCACGTAGAGGAGGCAAATCGAATCCGGCCCGCCCGACACCGCCGCCAGCACGGCGTCCCCCGGCCCGAGCATGTCGCGCTTCTCGATGGTGTCGCGTACCTTGGCAACGAGTTGTTCCGCGGCGGTAGGCACGGGGAATCTCCGCAGACAGAAAAGAAAATGGTGCCGGTGCACGGACTCGAACCGCGGACACGTGGATTATGATTCCACTGCTCTAACCAACTGAGCTACACCGGCACTCGCCCCCTAGTTTAACAAAGGAAATCGGCCCCGTTCCACTTTACCGCGGGGCGATGGGCCTGCGGCGCAGCGTCCCGACCACCCGTTGCGGAATTCGGGAAGTCGGTGTACTATCGAAAGCGATACTGCCGCCGGGCGGGAACGACCGATCGCCCGGATGGCCGATCTTGTGGTCCGTCAATTTGCGGCCCGATTCTCAAGTCAGTTTGGACAGGATTGACAGGATGAACAGGATGACGAAAGACCCCGTCCGCGCGGGTCCGGCCGCAAATATTTATCATCCATCCAATCTCACGCCATTCCCATCCTGCCAATCCTGTAAATCCTGTCAAAGAAAAAGCCGCCTTCATCACGAATCACTACTCACGCATCCGAGCAGGACGCGGCCGCAAATCCAAGGCCCCCGACGCGCCGCCGCGGGACACCCCGTCTTGGAGCGGGGAAGAATCAACTAATTCGCGGTCTGTCCGCAAATTTCCTCTAATTTCCCTGATCTCGCTCGGGGTCAGGACTAAGAACGGGGAACACCCTCCGCCCGAGGCGCCGCGCGCAGTGTGGACTGCGGTAGCTGGCTGCCGCTTTGGCGGAGCGAGCTTGTTCGCGGGTCCGCGTTAACAACTCGCGACGTGCAGGTCACCGCCGTTGACGGAAGCTGGCTTCCTTTGGTGAAGCTAAAGCAAGCTGCAGTAAAACAATCATAACGGAGCCAAGCACCAGAAGCGGGAGCAAGCTCCCGCACTCCACACAGTCTCCCGGGCGAGGAAGGTGGGCTGAACGGATATGGAGCTTGGGAACGAGGGAACCTCGCCCGACAACTCGAAGCTTTCGGCTTCCAAGTCGAACTCACACCCATCGAGGATGCCGCGTGAGCTGACGTTATCGAAGCAGCCTACGAATCGGCATGCGTCCGAAGGGAGGACTCGCCCCGGTCGAGCGGGGCGGCGCACGTCAACAGACTGGTCAACGGTCCCGTTGCCTCAGTTGAGAATCGAGTCGAAGTGGTGGTTTGACCCGTCTGCCGGCTACGCTTACCATGACGCCGCCGGTTTGCCCGGCGCAGTATTGCGGCAATGAAAGGTGGCCCATGCCGAAGACTCGACCGCCCCGCGCGCTTATCACCGGTATCACCGGACAGGACGGTTCCTACCTCGCCGAGTTTCTCCTCGAAAAAGGATACGAGGTCTTCGGCATTGTGCGCCGTGCCAGTACGGAGACCTTTGATCGCATCAAGCACATCAAGGACAAGGTGACGCTGGTGCAAGCCGACCTGACCGACCAGGTTTCGATCATCGATGCGATCGGCGACATTCGTCCGCGGGAGGTGTATAACCTTGCCGCGCAGTCCTTCGTCCCGACCTCGTGGAAACAACCGATACTAACCGGCGACGTGACGGCGCTCGGGGTTACCCGCATTCTGGACGCCATCCGCATGGTCGACAAGGGAATTCGCTTCTACCAGGCGTCCTCGAGCGAAATGTTCGGGCACGTGCAGGAAACGCCCCAGACCGAACGGACACCCTTTTACCCGAGAAGCCCGTACGGCGTGGCGAAGGTGTACGGACACTGGATCACGGTCAATTACCGCGAAAGTTACGACATTTTTGCGGTTTCCGGTATCCTGTTTAACCACGAATCGCCCCGCCGGGGACTCGAGTTTGTAACCCGGAAGGTCACCGACGGCGTGGCCCGGATCAAGCTGGGGCTTGCCTCTGAACTGCGCCTGGGCAATCTTGATGCCAAACGCGATTGGGGATACGCCAAGGACTACGTGCGGGCGATGTGGCTCATGCTTCAGCAGGACACGCCCGACGACTACGTCATCTCCAGCGGGAAGCAGCATACGGTCCGGCAAATGTGCGAGATTGCTTTTTCTCACGTGGACTTGGACTGGCATGAGTACGTCAAGACCGATCCCGCTTACTACCGTCCGGCGGAGGTCCACACCTTGCTCGGCGATTACACCAAGGCGCGCCGCGTACTCAAGTGGGAGCCCGAAGTGTCGTTCGAAGAATTAATCCGGATGATGGTGGACGCCGACATGGCGCGTTTGGGCCTCGTCACCATGACCGAGGACCGGCCCGCGAAGGCGTGATCCGTCCGTCCGACGCAACTATCCCAACATACCGCGACACCATGCACGACAGAAATGTTTCCCCGGGCTCAGGATTCTCGTGAAGGTTTCGGTCATTATCCCGGCCCGCAACGCCGAGGCGACGCTTGCGCCCTGCGTTGAGGCCTGCCTCGCGCAATCATACGCCGATCGTGAAATCATTGTCGTCGATGACGGGTCAAGCGACTCGACGCCGCGCATCGCACGGGAATTCCACGTCCGACTCATCACTCAGCCGCCACGTGGACCCGCCGCCGCCCGAAACACAGGCGCGCGTGCAGCAACCGGCGACATCCTGGCGTTCACCGACTCGGACTGCATCCCCAGGCGCGATTGGCTTGAAAATCTCGCGCGCGCCTTCGCGGACGGCGCCGACGCCGTGGGCGGCACCTACGACATCGCAAATCCGGAAAGCGCCCTCGCTTCCCTCATCGATGCCGAGATTCGCGCGCGGCACGGTTCATTTAACCCCAGTGTGGATTTTCTGGGATCCTTCAATATGGCCGTCCGGAAAGACGCGTTTGACGGCGTTCTTGGGTTCGACGAGTCCTTCACCGCCGCATCCGGAGAAGACAACGATTTGTCGTACAGGCTCGCCGACCACGGCTACCGGCTGCGGTTCGTCAAGGAGGCGGTGGTTTCCCACTTTCACCCCACCCGCCTCATGCCCTACCTGAGGACTCAGGCGCGCCACGGCTTTTGGCGGGTAAAGCTCTACACCAAGCACCTTGGCCGCGCGCGAGGGGACGACTACGCGGGGCCCGCCGAACTGCTTGCCCCCTCTGCGTTTCTTTTCGTTTTGGTGACGGGTGTGCTCGTTCTGCTACATTCACGCTGGTGGTTGTTGGGGCTTCTTCCCTCGCTGTTTTGGCTCGTGCTATATCGTATGCGGCTCGTACGCGCCTTGATGACAAATGAAAGACGGAGCAGCCTGTACGCCTTGGCAGTCTTTCTATTGCGCGACGCGGCGCGCGCCCTCGGCATGGTGGCCGGCGTGTGCTATTTCATTCTCTTGAGAGGAAAGTCCGTCTGAAATGGCGCGCGTGCTAGTGATTATTCCGGCGTACAACGAGCAGGAAACCATCGCGGGGGTCATTCGAGCGCTTCGCGAACACACGCCCGACTACGATATCGCGGTGGTCGATGACGGATCGAGAGACAACACGGCGGCTGTCGTACGGTCCTTTCCCGAGGTCGTCCTCATTCGGCTGCCCTATAACCTCGGCATCGGCGGGGCCATGCAGACGGGCTTCAAGTACGCGCAGCGCAACGGCTACGAAATCGCGGTCCAGTGCGATGCCGACGGCCAGCACCCGGTGGAACAGATTGCCGCACTGGTGAATCGGCTTGAGAAGGGCGACGCGGACCTTGTCATCGGCTCGCGGTACGTCGCGAACAGCAATTATACCCCCACATTCGGGCGTCGTATCGGAAAATCGATCCTGTCCAGGCTCGTCGATGCGGTGATCGGCGGCGGCATCACCGACACGACGAGTGGATTCCGGGCCATCAATCGAAAAACGCTCGACGTGTTTGCCCGCCACTACCCCGAAGACTATCCCGAAGCCGAGGCCCTCGTCATCGTCCACAAGTCGGGGCTCCGCGCCGTCGAGATTCCCGTCGAGATGCGCCCCCGCCAAGGCGGCAATTCGTCGATTCGGCCTCCACACGCCCTTTACTATATGGCCAAGGTCGGCCTTGCCATATTCATCGACGTGTTTCGCAAGTTCACCAAGACCCCGGGAGACGACTAACCATGGCCGGATACGAACAACTTGGACTGCAGACCGTGCATCGAATCGGAATACTGGTCCTCAGCGTGTTTCTTGTTTTGCTCGTATTGGAGTTGGTGCGGCGCGGACATCTCAAGGAACGCTACGCCCTGCTCTGGCTGGTCACGGCGGCCGGCAGTCTGGTCGTGGGCGTGGCGCCCACCATCATCACCGGACTCGCGCAGGTACTCCAATTCCAATACCTCACCGTGCTGTTCGCCATGTACTTCGTATTCACCCTCGGACTGGTGCTGAGTTTCAGCGTGGTTATTTCGCAACTGTCCGAACGGAATCGCGAACTGACCCAGGAGGTCGCGCTATTGGCCCAAACCATCGACAAGATTGAAAAACGACTCGAATGAACCTGCCGGCGTGTTCCCCACGCGGCATACCCGAGGCATTGCGTACACCGATGCAGAGAGAAACGAACCCGACTGTGGAGAAAGCGACTCGCGACACCGGCGCCAATCGCTCCCCCGCGGCGAGTCACCGACCCGTCCTTCGATTGATTCTGGCGGCGGTTCTTGCGCTTTGGTTGTTCGGCGGATCCCTTTTTTATTTCTACCGCTTGACACGCGACTTCTACGAACGCCATCGCGACGCGATTGATGCCGTATTGCGGCGTTAACGCTCCACTGAGTGTCACCCGCCGCGGCCCTTGGCAAACGATCAGGCGGCTTCACAACCCCGATATGGCGTCCCGAATCACCCCCTCCGAATTCCAAATCAGGAAATGGTCTCCCTTTTCGAGGATGGAAATCTGACGCACGCTTTCCGTAGGAAACCGCTCCTTCATGAAGTCCACGTTCGCTGCCGGCACGAGCCGGTCCTTTTTGCCGTGAATGATCGCGATGGGGCAGTCGATCTTTTCCAGCAGCGGCTCCAGTTTCTCCAATTCTTCCTTCAAGGGAATCAGTTCTCGGTTCGAATTGCGCAGCAGTTCCGGCAGGAACGGCGGAATAAACCGGAACTCGCCAACGCGCTGATACCAGTGAACTTTTTCGAGTTCTGGGTCCATCGCACCCGAGACAATCACGAGACCGCCGACGCGTCCGGGGTAGTCCGCGGCGGCCCGCGCGATGATGGGCGCGCCCAAGGAATGCCCGACCAGAATCGGCCAGCGGCCCTCACGCTGGACCAGGAACGGTTCGATCGCTTTCGCCTGTTCCTCGAGAGACGGCGTCGGCATTTTCGGCGTGGACCGTCCGAACCCGAACCGATCGATCGCGATAGACTCAACGCCGTTCAGGGGTGCCCTCAGGAAGCCGGCCCACGCGCCGGCGCTCCCGGGCGTACCGTGGACAAAGACGACGCGGGGCGCCTCGGGATCGCCGGCATGGAGATAGCTGACCGAATGGGTATCGTCGACAACTGCGGCGCCGCGCGGAATCATCAGACGCATGTCGCCATTGGCCTCCCGCCGCGCGATGGCATGTGCCGCCCCCAAAAGCGCAATGACAAGGACAAGAATTGCGGCGCTGACCCGGCGGATGACACGTTTCATGCCGAGAATTACCTTGTCGTTGCCGGTTCAATTCCCAACAATTCCGCGACGGCACGGTTTGCCGCTTCCGCCAGCAATTTACGGTGCTGCCCGGAAGGGTTTATAGGCTTGGCGAATGTGAGTTCGGCGCGGACGCGCCGAAGTCCCAGCAGACGCCACGCATGCGGGCCGAACGTATGCTCAGGTCTCCAGTACGCAACGTCCTCGGAAATATCGATCCTGGCGTCCCCGGCCGTCCAGCGAATGGCGACAGGCACCACCGGCGCCCCCGCATCGATTGCAGGCTGCACCAGAGGAGCGTAAAACGGGAGCAGGCGCATTCCTCCCGACGAGGTGCCCTCGAGAAAGACGCAAACCGACGCGCCGTTGCGCAATCGGTCCTCGATCTGTCGAGTGGTTTCCATCAACTCCTTGGCTCGTGTTCGTGGCACTCCGATGTTATGAGAAACGCGAAACAAGGTGCCGATGAACGGCCAGCGTTCGACGTCGATCTTGGCGACAAAGAAACAGGGCACCCGCGAGCCTATGGCGAGTACATCCGCATATCCAAGATGGTTCGGAGCAATCAACGAACCGTTCCGGGGCGGTTCTCCTCGATAACTCACTCGGAAGCCGGCGGCCCAGCAGCAGTATCGTGCCCAATAGCCGGTCCAACGGGCCGATGTTTCGGCCCGTTTGCGTGGGTCGCGCAGCCGCGGATTGACGAACAACACCCAGATCGCGAGGTACACGCAGCTACCGGCGATGAGCAGTGTGGCACGAAACGCCGCCCGCACCGGGTTCGACCACGCGCGCGGCCGTTCCGACGGGGCGCCCTCAATCGCCGCGCGATCCGTATCCGAACTCATCATTTCAGGATGTCGAGCCGCGAAAGGTTGACCTGTTTGCCGTCCATCAACACTAGGAAGTCGACGGTGCCGAAGTCCCGATCGATCGCCGGTTCCGAGACCACTTTGGCGCAAAGATGCATGTAGGTCCTAAACAGTTTTGGCAGAGGAATGGCGGGACCGAGGTCCGGGTCGAACTCTCGCGACGCCGGCCCGCACGAATGCGCGGGTTGCGCGCGCAGATACAGCGACGGATGCAGATAATTCCTGGCGCGGATCGTCTTCATCGCACGCCACCCGTCGTCGGGGTCCTGCGTCGTCAGCGAGCAGCAGCCAAACAAGTACTGCTGGTCGTACAGGTTCATGTATTCCCCCAGCCCTGTCCACAGCGTCAGAATTGCGGCCAGCGTGCGATGGTCTTTCGCCAGGCATGCCCGGCCCAATTCCAAGGTCTTCGGAAAATACGTCTCCATGCCCGACAAATTGAAGAGTTGGGAAGAGTAAATGCCCTTCGCGGCAAGGGCATGGGTGATGGTCTGGATGCGGTAGGTACCCACGATTTGGCCGGTCGCGACGTCCAGTAAAACAAGGTGCGTCATTTGATCGTCAAACGCGTCGCGGTCCAGTCCGGAAAGCGCGGAGCCCGGAAGCCCCTCTCCAAGTTCGACATTGAAGACTTCGTACCGGAGCCGCTGCGCCTCTTCCACGCACCGATCCGAGCATGCAAACCCCGCGATGTAGTGGGTCCCTCGGAGTTTGGGCAGGGACAGGACGTCGCACTGGTTCCAGCGCCCGCTTAAGTCCTGCGTTGATCGAAGGTCCTCCACGCGCCAAGGCGGACCCTGCACCACGGCCGCACGTTCTCGGTTCGCCGCGTCCATTACGAATCGACTCCCTGCGCACCTGCGCCGTTGGAAGCGCCTCGACCCATCATACTACACCTGCGTCTTTTTCCGCCGTTAATGCGTCACCGGATACCGACGGGACTGTGCGCGATACCATCGGCAATCGCGTAGCAGTTGGACGGGCCCCAAGGCCCGAAACCCCCGTCTCCGGTTCATCGCGCCGATTTCAAAGAGTATGCGAAACTGCCGGAACAGGGTCCGGTATGCAGTCGGCAGCGTCATCTTGGCGTCCCAGATATGCGTCGCTTCGGCCCCGGCGCCGTTGATCTCGATGATTCGCAGGTCCTCGCCGCGGAAGAAGGCGTCAGTATTGGTATAGCGAATGTCGAATCGCCCGAAGTAAAACTCCGGCATCGACACCGCGATTTCATGCAACCGGCGCAACAATTCCGGTGTGGCAAGGTGCGTCCCGTCCTTGAATATCGCCCCCTGCGCATGGTTGCCGGCGAACACCAGCGGAAACGGTTCGCCCGCCGGAATCACCTCCTCGAGTCTCGCCGCATGCCTGCGCAAGTAAACATGCGGAACAATCCGCGCGCGCGGGTCCGCCAAAATCAGATCGCGCAAGGTCCGCCGCCCGTCCCCGACCACCCGCGGAAACTCCTTTAACGTAATCGAAATGATTCGCCCCTCGGACTCGCCCGGGTAGCGGAAGTACATGACCCCCGCTTCGTGCGGCATGTCGGCCAGTTCCTGAAACATGATTCCGCCTCCTGCCGGAAACTGCTCGAGGTAAGCCCGCAACTGCTCCTTACTGTATATCCGCTGGACTCCCGCACCGCGTTGTCCTGTATCCGGTTTGGCGACGAACGGAAACGAAATGCCGGCGTGCTCGATCGCGCGGGTCGCCTCTTCCGTCAGGAGTTCTGACGGTGAGTGGGATGCCGGCTTCTCGAAGTAGACAAAGGGGGCAATCCACTGGCGGTGCTCTGCCGGTACAAGGGACAGTATCTGGGACTTTGACTCGCGAATCAGGCCGCCCGAGTAAATGGTCGGGTTGGCCGCGGTCGGCAATGTAAAACTGCGATAGCGCAACGCGAGCCATGCGTAGTAGATTCCGACGGGAAAATAAAAGACGACGGGCGGCCAGAATTCGAACATGGACACGACGGGTTCGGACTCGGGCGTCTCTTCTGAAAAGCGTTTCGCCGCGCGACGTTGCACAAGAACGATTGCCGCAATCAGGGTCAACGCGACCGGCCAACGGTACCGGCCCAGCATTGGAAGGAACGCTTCACCGAGCTTGACGGTCGCGGTCAGCAATACAAACGTCCACACCAGGGAAGCCGCCAATGCTGCCGCCAGAAATCGCACCGCGGACGCTTGGAAGATGCCCGCGCCTACGTAGGTCGGCAAGCGGGTGCCAGGCAAGAAGCGTGATATCATCACAGCCAGCAACAGGTTTCGGTCGAACCAGTGCCGTGCGCGTTCCAGGCGATCGACGGTAATCAAACCCCACTTGACGGTATTCGGGCCGACCAGTCGTCCAATGGCGTAAAGGCCCAAGTCCCCTATTGTGATTCCCAGCGACAATCCGACGAGCGCGGTCAGAAACAGCATGCGTCCTTCGGCGACTAGCAGGCCGCAGGTGATGGTTGTCGGATCTTCGAGAATCAGCGTGCCAAATGCCGCCACCAGGCCTTGCAGCCAGGGACTGCCTGCAAGCCGGTCAACAATCTGCTCTATCCAGTCGGCCATGATGTCAAGCCCTGGGCCCGCGTGGTTGAATCGAGCGTTTGGCAAGCGCAAGCGTCATCGCGCACGGGGCGGCCCGGTTGTCGACCGCCTGTCGCGGCCAATACCGCATCACAAGCGTTTCCTCTCGGATTTCGACTTGCGTGATGCTCCGAGTGGCCGCGAAGTCACGATCCATGAGCGGAGACCACTGGTATTGGCCCTCGGGGTGAAGGAGGTGGAATTCCGGAATGCCGTCCCTCATCCCCCTCGACTTCAGCCATCGATCAAACTCGCGCCGCCGCCACGCGCACACCGCCCCGCTGTTCCACGACGACGACGTCACCATGTGCCAATTGTCACGAAAACGATCGTGTTGCAGGGTCCCCTCTCCGGTCCAGTAGTAAGCATCCACACGTCCCGTGGTCGCGAGGAGTAGCGTGAACGAAGGATATGCCCCTGGGTCAAATGCCGTCACCAATTCGTTCCGCATCGGGCCGGCATCTCCCAACTGGAGCAATCTCGGCACAATCTCGCCCCGCGTGCGAAATCCATCGAGGGGGGGCCGGGGCGCGTCATCTCCCGGGAGATACCCGTTCAACAGGCATGCCACGACTCCGAGTGAATTGGCCCCAATCCAGGATCCCCCGCGCTCGGAATCCCGTGGCGCGAGCCACGAGACCGGCCCGTGGCAAAATCTCTCCGGCGGCAATTCGGGTCCCCGCGAACGGGCCTCATCCCGGTTCATCGTAACGAGAAGCGTGTTTCCGTCCTGGTGAGTGGATACTGTGCACATCGGATAGAATTTCTTTCCGGGATTTCACACGTTCCGAGGACTCATCGCCCCTGCGTACACGATATGCCTCGCTTCCGGCGGGCGCTACTTCCCGCCGTCCATTTCGGCCCGGTGCGCGGCTGTGGAATATGCGAGGCATAAGCGCGGCGGAAGTGAGACGCCAAAGGCCTGCGCCAACTCCCCGATGATGGCGAGGTGATGAATCGTATGGCCGGAAAGAAAGAGCAGTTCGCGATCGAGTGTGCTCTCGACCATGATCGCGGCCTGCCCCGGCGCCGGAATCTGACAGACATAGACGCTCGACGCCGCCTTGTCCGCGTCGATCTTCTTGAGCCTCTCGATTACCGCTTTGATCGCGGCCCGAAACTCGCCCGGATTCGATTCCAGGCCGGGCTCGCGGTCACGGGCGTCGTAATGGATTGTCCCCGTTTCGACTCCGCGAAAGAAGCACGTGAAATGGTCGATGCAATGACGCAGATGGGGACCGACGGTCGCGTACGCACCGGGTACCGGCCCAACGTGGGCGACCGCCTGCGTGGCCCGCTCGCACGCTTCGATGCATCCTTCCGCCGCCGGACATGCTGTTGAAGTCGCAACGGACATTCTCGATTCCTTACGTACGCCATGCTATGGCGAGTGTTCGGGGTCAGCGAAGACCCTTTCGTATATTCGATCGACACAACCGATTGCGTCACGTTCGCGGCTCGGCGGGCCCTTCCCTTCAGACCTGTCGAGCGGCCAACGCGACCCGCTCCATTATCAAACACCGACGTCCCGTCATGGAGTTCGGGCGCGCCTTCGGCGGTTACGTTCAACGCCGCCCACTCGTGATCGAGCGCCGGCTTCCTTCCCGCCTGCCCCGCAAGCAGCACAACCACTGCCGCGCCGTCGGACTGTCGAAGTAACAAACCGGCGGCGCGCCGCCGAACAGGCTCCGCACCGAGCACGCCCGATGGACTTTACCCCTGGCGGGCCGCATCACACCGAAATAACAATTGGTCTCGACCAGTTCGCCCGCCAGTCTAACACGACCGACCGTTTCCGTGCGACCAGCCCGTTCTCGGGGGCTGGATTCTCCCGGTACCTGAAACGACGATTCGTCGTTCATCTCGAGCATCGTCATAGTCTCGCGACGAATGAGGCTCCCACGAACCGGACCTTTTTCCCAGGGCCGCGCGCGTAATCCGGCATGCCGGATTTTCCAGGCCCGACCAGCAGGTAGTTGAAAGCGACCGCTGCGCCGCTCCACGCTTCGTCAGTTAGCCCGCATTTCTCACCAGTCGCTCCCGATGACGGGAGCGACTGGTGAGAAATGCTCAGGAGATAGCAGAGAAGTCAATCGGGTGAGGATTTT
>BTUX01000103.1:0-14897 GCA_045863315.1 Candidatus Hydrogenedentota bacterium
CTACACCGATCCTTGGCTGCGCCGGGCCGGTCACGAGAGCACGTAGTCTGGATTTTTCATACCCACGCGCGTTGGAGGATACAACATGGTACAGTGCGCGCCGTTATGCATCGTCGCCGCGCAGCACGGCAGAACAGAGGGTGGTGTGAAAAATCCTCACCACAATCACTCACATGCTTTCTCCAGAGCATTTCTCACCAGTCGCTCCCGTCATCGGGAGCGACTGGTGAGAAATGCAGGTTAACCGGCTATCAAGGAGAAATCGATTGGCGTGGAACGAGTTCTCATTTGCGGAAGTCAGGAAAATTCGCAAGGCGCTCGATGGCACGGCCAACGACGTGGTGTTGACAACCCTTGCCGTCGCCGCGCGGGCCTATTCGAGGGGGCGCAAGCAGAAAACCGCGGGCCGGCACCTGGTGGTCATGGTGCGGTGAGCCTGCGGCACGAGCACGAGCGGGGCAGGATGGGAAATCGAGTTTCGATGTCGCCCGCCCGAATCCCTCTCGACGAGTCAGAACCTATCGAGATGTTTCGAATCGTCTCCGGGCATATGCAGATACTGAAAGACATCCACATCGCGAATGCCTTGTTCGCCATGCTACGTGCGGCGCAGTTCGGGCCGATGCTTCAGGCGGGTTTAGGCCGACTCGCGCAGTACCCGGCTGTCGTTTCATTGCTGACGATGATGAGCGTCCATCCGAGAGGCAGTAGAAACGGGAAGCGGTCGACGTATATGCTGATGCCCCTTGGAAACTTGCGTATGTCCGGCCATAAACGAAAGGTGAAATGATGAGCAATAGAATAGACGCAAACACGGGCAGGGGTCCCTCGCGACGCGACTTCATGCGGGCGACCGGTGGCGCCATGGCGGCCGCGGCGACGGCGCGATTACTGGCATCTCGGGCCGTCTATGCGGCGGAGAGTGATGTGTTGCGCGTGGGGTTGAGCGGGTGCGGCGGTCGCGGTACGGGGGCGGCGCGACAGGCGTTGTTGGCCGATCCAAACACCAAGTTAGTGGCGATGGGCGATGCGTTCATGGATCGGCTCGAAGCGTCCCTGAATTCGCTCAAAGCCTCCGACGTGGGTCCGCGTGTGGAGGTGGACAACGACCACAAGTTTGCGGGGTTCGACGCGTATAAGCACGTGGTGGATTCATGCGACGTCCTTGTGATGGCGGAGCCTCCGGGATTCAGGCCGATGTATTTGAAATATGCTGTCGAACAAGGAAAGCACTGCTTCGTGGAAAAGCCGGTGGCAGTGGATCCGGTCGGAGTGAAGTCCGTGCTGGCGACGTGCGAACTCGCAAAAGAAAAAGGTCTGTCAATCGTCTCCGGTCTGTGCTATCGCTATGAACTGGCCAAGCAGGAAACCATCAAACGAATTCATGATGGCGCCGTGGGTGAAATCATCGCACTGCAGACGTCATACAATACCGGCGAAGTATGGCATCGGGGCGAGAACCCCGAGTGGACGCCTATGGAATATCAGGTCCGTAACTGGTATTACTTCGACTGGCTTTCGGGCGACTTCATCTGTGAACAGCACGTGCACAGTCTGGACAAAATTGCCTGGGCGATGGGTGACGAATACCCCGTGAAATGTTCGGCGAGCGGCGGACGCGCCGTACGCACCGAGCCGAAATACGGCAATATCTATGATCACTTCAATAGCGTGTTCGAATATGCGAACGGCGTCAAACTGTTTTCCTCATGCCGGCAGTGGAAGAATGCGGACGGCGACGTGTCGGACCACGTTTACGGATCGAAGGGCGTTGCCCATCTCATGCAGCACCGCATCGATAACCGCGACGGTACCTCGTGGCAATACGAACCAACCACAGGGGACAATATGTATCAGAACGAACATAATGCCTTGTTCGCCGCGATTCGCAAGGGCGAGCCCATTAACAATGGCGAGTACATGAGCAAGAGCACGATGATGGCCATCCTCGCCCGGATGTCGGCGTATACCGGCAAAGACTTGACGTGGGAAAAGGCGATGGAGTGCCCGCTGGACTTGTCGCCCGCGAAGTATGAGTGGGGGCCGAATGAGGTCCAGCCCCTCGCCCGCCCCGGCGAAACGAAGCTCCCGGAGCCACCCAAGCCTGAGGAACTCAAGGCTTGAACGCAGTCAGCAGAAATGTCATTGACAGCGCTCTGGCAGTTGACAACGGTGAGTCGGTAGCTTTGCGCTTAAACGGCCCCCTTTTTTTTGATCGAGGCTGTCGGGTGGAACGTCCTTTTGCGTCCGGATGCTGAACAGCGGTGAGCGAAAACTCAACCGCTTGTCGACCTCAGATGACGATCCGGGTGCGCCGCCTACGACGCCTTCGATATCTTTCCCGTATTTCCGCCGTGTGGTGCGGCATTCGGTTTGCCACGCGCCCAGATCGCTGATTCCGCACCATGCCGACACCGCGACCCAAAGCGTTAGGGCCTCCGCTGCCATGGTCAGGACCATGTGCGCCCCGCCGGATGTGCCTGCAAGATAAACCCGACGTCCATCGACCGCATGTTGCGTTGCGGCTCATTCGACCGCATTGAGGAGCTGCTAGCGGGCTTTGGCGGACAAACAGGACGCATACGCGCACCCGGGAGATCATGCCGACTTATACCCCGCCAGTGCCAACTAGGCCCTAGAATGCATTGTTCTGGCGCTCGTATTCCTTGCGAATCTGCCAGTATCGGACATGGATACCGACATCGTAGGAAGGGTCGTGAGCGGTGCGCCATTTTTCGATGAGGTGTTCGATGCGCATGTCGTAGCGGGGATGATAATTGTTGAGCAGGTAGGTCAGTTCCGCCCGTATGCGCTGGGCGGTGGTGTCTCCTCCCTGCGCGCTCTTGATCAGCAGTTCCCTGCGTCCCGCTTCGATGCGATCGCCGTGGGCCGCGTAGTCTTTGATTCCGCCGCTGTACCCCTTGACCTTGCGCTTGGCCTCGTCGCGAATCCGCATCTTGAATTCCGATTTCTTCATTGCGCACATAACAAAGCCTCCGGAAGTTCCGTCCTGTTCATTATATGACGGTTGCCGGAAAGGCGAATCAAGCCCCCGCCGCGTGTCTACCGCAAATTCCTGGATGCCAGGCATTTGGAATGGAGTCCTATCGTATGGTAGTTTTCCCCTTCTCGCGGGGAATCGGCCGATTGCCGACTTAAAACCAGGGAGTGTCAGCAGTGCCGGAAGGCGTTCAGATTTTCGATTTGACTGGGAAAGTCGCGGTGATTACAGGGGGCGGCGGTGCGCTCGGAAGCGCAATTGCGTGTGGGCTGGCCCGGGCGGGTGCGCAGTGCGCAGTGACCAACGTTACACTGGACAAGGCGGCCTATGTCGCGAGGCAACTGACGGAAACCTGCGGGCACGCCAAAGGCTTTGAGCTGGATGTCATGAAGGATGGCGCGGTGGAAGCGTTCTACGAGGAGGTGTACGCCGAATTCGGCAGGGTCGACATCCTGATTAATTGTGTCGGGGGCAACCTGAAGGAGGCGACTACGTCGCCGGACCAGTCCTTCTTCGATATATCCCCAGAAGCCATCCGGAAAGTGATGGAACTGAACTTTACGGCGGCCATTGTCCGGCCCTGCCAAGTATTTGGGCGACGAATGAAAGACAATGAGCACGGAGGTTCGATTGTCAATATTTCGTCCATGGCCGCGGACACGCCGCTGACGCGCATAGTCGGTTACAGTGCCGCGAAAGCGGCCGTAAACAACTTTACAAAATGGCTGGCGGTGTACATGGCCCGCGACTGCAACTCGAAAGTCCGTGTCAACGCCATCGCGCCGGGGTTCTTCCTTACGGCGCAGAACCAATTCCTGCTTACCAACGATCGGACCGGAGAACTGACCGAGCGCGGACGTCAAATCATTGAGCACACACCGATGGGCGATTTCGGCGTCAGCGCGGACTTGGTCGGCGCCGCGGTCTGGCTTGCGTCGGACGCGTCTCGATTTGTTACCGGCACTATTGTATCGATTGACGGCGGTTTCTCGGCCTATTCGGGCGTGTAAGAAGGTCACCCGACGGAATGCCATTGTGCAACAAGGAGACACGCATAGAAAAAGTTAAGAATGGTAAGCCAGAAGTTGTCGCGAATGGAATAGGCCGCGAAGGATTCAAATCCGATTGCGGCGGCCAGGGTAGTCCACGCGGGCAGTCGCTAGGTAAAGGCGACGCCAAGAAATATGGATACGGTATCGAAGAGAGAATCAAGCACGCTGTCGCCGATATACCCTTGGGCGAGGGCCTGTTTGCGGTAGTGGTTGATGATGATTGGATCATCCTCGAAAATCTCCCAGGCCGCTTCGAGTCCGGCGGCCATGGCGAATCGCCAGCCGTCGGGCGCGCCGGGAAACAGCAGACGCAGGATGCCGTTAAAGATATAACCGTGAAGAACATGCGAGAACGTGTACTAGTCCGAAATGGGCAGGGAGTTGCCGGAGCTTTTGACGACGCCTTCTCAGCGCATTACGTACCCGCATTCGCAGATCGGCGGCTGACCCTTTGCGCACAGCACAATCGCCTGAAGGCCCACGACGGCAATGACAATGCCGGTGATTCGAACAGCGCGACGCGTTTCCCGCTTCATGCGCGAAGTGTAGCACAGATACCGCGTTCCGTAAGTCCCTGTTATTCCGGTTAGACCAGTCAATCAGGAGGTTCAATGTCCGACCCCGTCGCCACGCTGAAAAACCACAAGCCGTCTCACGAATATTTGATTGCCATTGATTCAGACGGCTGCGCGTTCGATACCATGGAGGTGAAGCACAAGGAGTGCTTCATCCCTAACATCATCAAATTCTGGGACCTGCAACCCATTTCGAAATATGCGCGCGCGGCCGCGGAATTCGTCAACTTGTACTCGAAATGGCGCGGCATCAACCGATTCCCCGCGTTGGTGATGACGTTTGACCTCTTATCGGACTGGGACAAGGTCCAACAGCGCGGGTGGAAAGCCCCCGAAGTTCCGAATTTGCGCAAGTGGATCGAGACGGAAACGAAAATGGGCAATCCAGCGCTGGACGCGTACTGCAAACAGCACTCGCACCCGGACATGCACCGCACGCTTGCCTGGAGCAAGGCAGTGAACGCGACCGTCGCGGACATCGTGAAGGAGGGACTGCCGCCGTTTCCATTCGTCCGCGAGTGCCTCGAGAAGGCCCAGTCCCGCGCCGACATGCTGGTTTGCTCTCAAACACCGACGGAAGCGTTGAAACGCGAATGGGAAGAGCAGGGAATCGCAAGGTATGTCTTCGAGATCGCCGGACAGGAGATGGGGACGAAAACCGAGCACATCAAATTTGCGTCGGAGGGTCGATACGAGAAATCCAAGATGCTCATGATCGGCGACGCCCCAGGTGACATGAAAGCCGCCCGAGGCAACGGCGCTCTCTTCTTCCCGATAAACCCCGGCGAGGAGGAAACGTCTTGGAAGCGGCTGTTTGAGGAGGGGCTGGACAAGTTCTTCAATGGCACATTCGCCGGCGCATACGAAGATGCGTTGGTAAAGGAATTTGAGAAGCACTTGCCGGAAACGCCGCCGTGGAAGATGTGATAGCCGGGTACGAACGAGCGCGCGAAATGATTTCATCGTGACAGGAGCGGCTCCTAACAACTGCCGCTCCTGTCATTCCGAACGAAGTGAGGAATCTGGTCGAATCGAGGGCCTTCCCCTATCCCGGATTCCTGACTTCCTTCGGAACGGCATTTGGATGCTCGATTATGAAGTTCCACAGTTGTAGCCGTTACCCACTGAATGTTCATCGCACGAGAGGTAGCGCGTGAGAATTGTCGTCGATGAAAACATCCCCTACGGAAAAGAGGCGTTCTCTCAACTGGGGGAGGTTGTGCTTTGCCCTGGCCGTCAAATCACGGCCGCGGACGTGAGGGAAGCCGACCTCCTGATTGTCCGTTCCATCACCAAGGTTAACAGTTCCTTGCTCGACGGCAGCCAGGTGCGTTTCGTCGGCACGGCGACGATCGGCGAAGACCACGTTGACACTGTTTATCTCGCGGAGCATGGCATTGCTTTTGCCAGCGCGCCTGGGTGCAATGCGAACAGTGTGGGAGAATACGTGGTCGCTGCGATGCTGTACCTTGCGGAGACCCGCGAGTTCCGATTGCAAGACCGCAAGCTCGGAATCATCGGGCACGGGAACGTCGGCAAGAACGTGGAGCGCAAAGCGCAGGTATTGGGCATGACATGCGTAGTGAACGACCCGCCTTTGGCGCGCGAGACCGGCGATCCCAAATACCGTCCGCTGGATGAAATATTCGAGTGCCAGATTATTACCGTTCATGTGCCGCTGACCCGGTCCGGGATGGACGCAACGTACCACCTTCTCGATGAGGCGTTTTTCAAACGCGTCAAAACCGGCGCGATCATCATCAATACGTCGCGCGGCGCGGTCGTGGACGGGAAGGCGCTTCAGAACGCGCTGGAGTTGGGCAAGGTCGGGGCATCGGTGCTGGACGTATTCGAGAACGAGCCCAACATCAGCACCGAACTTCTGGCGAACTGCGCCATTGGCACGCCGCATATAGCCGGATATTCGTTCGACGGAAAAGTGAATGGCACACGACAAGTCTACGAGGCGACCTGCCGATTTCTTGGAGTTCATCCCACATGGGACCCCTTGCCGCTGCTGCCCGCACCCGAAGTGCCCGAGGTGCAGGTTGACGGGGCGGCGGCGAGTCTGCAAACCGAACTGTGGCGCGCCGTGGAATCGGTCTACGACATTCGTCGCGACGACGAGGCGTTACGCGCTATAATGACCCAACCGGAATGCGAGCGCGGCCCGTACTTTGATCGCCTGCGCAAGGAATACCCGCGCCGCCGGGAGTTTCATAACACCAAGATAGTAGCGCAGCCGCCAAACCTCGAACTGACGACGAAACTGACCGGAATAGGATTCCGAGAAAGTTAAGAGTTCGTGACATGATGGACAGGATTGATGGGATGCAAAGCTCGCCGTTGGCGCACGATTCTATGCAGTCAGTATCAGGACACGTCCGTCGTCTCACCCCCCCACTGAAGGTGCCGCGGGAATTGCACTGCGGGGACGTAAAAGTGCAATTCCCCGGAAGACCGAGCCCGCAGTTCCACTCGAACCGCGACAACTAAGCATGGAATTAGTACTCAACGCCGACAGCTTCCTGAGTGAATCCGACTTGGCGGCATTTGTCGCGAAGGCGTTTGCCGGCGAACCGGTCGACGGCCAGCGGGTGCTTTTCATCATTCCGGATTCCACCCGCAGCATGCCCATGCCCGCCATGTTCCGTGCGCTGCGCGCGGCATTGCACGGGCGAGTCGCGAAGATGGACTACTTGATCGCGCTGGGCACCCACCCGCCCATGCCGGAACACGCCATCAACGCCATGCTCGGTGTGACCGCGGAAGAGCGGGCGACGACGTACCGTGACATTGCGATTTTCAATCATGACTGGAAAGATCCGTCGATGCTTGCACACATCGGGAACCTGACCGAGGAGCAGCTCGCTGAAATCTCTGACGGTCTCCTTCGCGAGGAGGTGCCGGTCACGGTGAACAAGCGGGTGTTCGATTACGACTTGGTTTGCATCGTCGGGCCTGTGTTCCCACACGAAGTGGTCGGGTTCAGCGGAGGAAACAAGTACTTCTTCCCCGGTGTCGCGGGAGAAGAGTTGTTGAATGTCTTCCACTGGCTTGGCGCGTTAATTACGAATCCTGTCATTAACGGAGCAAAGCGCACACCCGTCCGCAAAGTCGTCGATACGGCCGCTCAGATGATCGGCGTGGAAAAACGCTGCTTCTGCCTCAACGTAATGGGCAAGCAGTGTAAGGCGATTTTCTACGGGTCGCCGGAGGAGGCATGGAGCGAGGCAGCAGACCTCTCCGCCAGAACGCATATCGTGTACAAAGACAGACCGTTCAAGAGCGTACTCGCCCTTGCGCCGCCGATGTATGACGAGATATGGGTCGCAGGCAAGTGCATGTACAAGCTTGAGCCGGTCGTGGCGGATGGGGGCGAACTTATCATCTATGGGCCGCACATCAAGGAGGTAAGCGTCACGCACGGGAACCTGATTCGCCGGATCGGCTACCACACGCGCGACTATTTCCTCGCTCAGATGGACAAGTTCGCGGACATCCCCGGGGGGATTCTCGCCCATTCAACGCATGTGCGTGGGATTGGAACCTACGAAGACGGAGTTGAGAAATGCCGTGTGCAGGTGACGCTGGCCACCTCGATTCCTGAATTCGAATGCCGCGCCATCAATCTCGGTTACCGCGACTGGCGCTCGATTGATCCTGAAAAATGGCGTAATCGCGAAGACGAAGGCCTTTTGCTCGTCGAAAACGCGGGAGAGGTGCTGTACAAACTCAAGTCAGGCAGTCCTTCGCCGTCGAGCGGTGTGGTGGGTGGAATACGTTGATTTCGACCGATATCCAAGTACGCCGCGCCAAATACGGGCCAATCCATCTTTCGGTGCACAATTTTCGAGTATATCGTTTTACATGGTTGTGAGGTAGAGAAATGCCTAGAAACGTCATTGTTGCCCAGTCCGGCGGGCCAAGTCCGGTTATAAACAACTCCCTTCGCGGGATCATCGACACCTGTGGGATATTTCCCGAGACTTTCGGGAAAATTTACGCGGGTTGGCACGGCATCGAGGGCGTCTTGAAGGAGGAACTGCTCGACCTATCGGCTCAAGACGCGGACGAAATCGCGCTGCTGCGGTACACCCCCGCGGCCGGATCCATCGGCACATGCCGGTACAAGCTGAAAGATAAGCAGACCGAGGACTTCGAGCGCGTCATCGACGTGATGAAGGCGCACAACATCGGTTACTTCTTTTACACCGGCGGTAACGACTCGATGGACACCTGCAACAAGGTCGCCAACCTGGCGCATGAACGCGGCCTCGACCTCGTCGCCGTCGGAGTTCCCAAGACAATCGACAACGACGTCGGCGATTCGGAGTTCAAATTAATCGACCACACGCCCGGTTACGGCAGCGTCGCGCGCTACTGGATGAGCGTGGTGCAAAACGCCAATGAGGAAAACTGCGGTTCCTCGCCTGCCGATCCGGTGCTGGTCATGCAGGCCATGGGCCGCAAAATCGGATTCATTCCCGCCGCTGCCCGACTGGCCGATCCGAAGCGGGAACTCCCGCTGCAGATCTACATGGCCGAATCCGGCGTGACGGCAGAGGAAATGTGCGACAGGGTGAACGACCAACTGAAGAAGGACGGGCGCTGCATCGTCGTCGTGAGCGAGGGATTTGATGTGGGCGCGGAAGGCGGCGAAGTCCGCGACAGCTTCGGCCATAAGAGCTACGGCACGGCCAAAATGAGCGTGCAGGCGCAGGTCGTCGCCTTGTTGAACGATCGCGGACTTCCCGTACCCGGAGCTGCGCGCGGTCAGGTTGCGGGTACCGATCAGCGCATGACGGCCGTCTACGTGTCCATCGTCGACTTGGACGAGGCGTACAAGGTCGGCCAGAAGGCAGCGCTCATTGCGCAGTCCGGCGAAAACGGGTGGATGGCTACCATTCTTCGGGAGCCCGGCGTTATCTATAACGTTCGCTACGACAAGGTGCCGCTGGAACAGGTGGCAAACTCGGAGCGGACCTTTCCGAAGGAATGGATCGCGCCGAATAAGGTCGACGTAACCGACGATTTCATTCGCTACGCCAAACCGCTCGTCGGGGAAGACTGGGCCAGCGTGCCCCTCGTAAGCGGCCGCCAGCGCTTCACGCGATTCAAGCCCATCTTCGCGGAGAAGAAACTACCCGCGTACACGCTGCAAGCGCTGAGGAAGTAGCGTACACAACAAGAGGAGAGCACCAATCCAGAAAAGGGGTATCTTGAGTCGTGGCTTATTGAAGCCCTTAAGGAATTAGGTGGGAAAGCAAACATTGTCAATGTCTGCAAGGTCGTCTGGAGAAGGCACGGGCATGATTTGAGGGCAGCAGGTGATCTCTTCCATACGTGGCAGTATGATATCCGCCGGACGGCAACGGAGCTTCGACAAAAGGGATTGCTGAGGCCGGCGGAAGTCTCGCCTCGAGGCGTATGGGAACTTTCAGTAACGATTAATCGATAACAAGAGAAGGAATCGGAAACTTGTCTACTTTGAATATCGGCCTCATTGGCCTGGCAGTGATGGGCGAGAACCTGGTGCTCAACATGGAGAGCAAGGGGTTCTCGGTGGCGGTCTTTAACCGGACGACGTCGAAAGTCGATGCCTTTGTCAGGGGCCGCGCCAAAGGCAAAAACATCAAAGGTTGTCACAGCATTGAAGAACTGTGCGCGAGCCTCGAGCGGCCGCGCAAAATCATGATGCTGGTAAAGGCAGGCAAGGCCGTCGATGAGCTTATTGAGCAACTTCTCCCCCACCTCGAGCCTGGCGACATCGTTATCGACGGTGGAAACTCGCATTTCCCCGATACGATTCGGCGGGTGAAGCAGGTCGAGGGCAAAGGCATGCTATACATCGGCACGGGCGTGTCGGGCGGCGAGGAAGGGGCCCTGACAGGGCCGTCCATCATGCCCGGCGGATCGCCGGAAGCGTGGCCGCACGTCAAGCCCATTTTTCAGGCGATCGCCGCGAAGACCGACAAGGGCGAGCCCTGCTGCGACTGGGTGGGTGAAGGCGGCGCGGGGCACTTCGTCAAGATGGTGCACAACGGGATCGAATACGGCGACATGCAGATGATCTGCGAGACGTACGCGCTGATGAAGAACGCGCTCGGCATGAGCAATCAAGAAATGCACGAGACGTTTGCCGAATGGAACCGCGGGGAACTCGACTCCTACCTCGTCGAGATCACGCGAGACATTCTCGGCCATATCGAGAACGGCCAGTACACGGTCGATCTGATCCTCGACACCGCGGGCCAGAAAGGGACGGGCAAGTGGACAGTGATTGAAGCGCTCGACCATGGCCAGCCGCTGACCCTCATCTCCGAGGCGGTTTTCGCGCGTTGCCTGTCTGCGATTAAGGAGGAGCGTGTCGCCGCTTCGAAGGTATTGAAAGGCGACGTCAAGAAGTTCGACGGAGACCAGCGCTCCTTCGTGAACGATCTCAGGCAGGCGCTATACGCGTCCAAGATAGTCAGCTATGCGCAGGGTTATCAACTGATGCGCGCCGCGGCAAAAGAATACGGGTGGAATTTGAACTTCGGGGGTATCGCGCTGATGTGGCGCGGCGGATGCATCATTCGATCCGCGTTTCTTGGAAAGATCAAAGAAGCCTTCGACAAAAACCCGGACCTCGTCAACCTGCTGCTCGATCCGTTTTTCAAGGAAGCTGTCGGCAAGGCGCAGGCTTCGTGGCGGCGTGTCATCAGCACCGCCGTCAACACGGGCATAGCGGTCCCCGCCCTCAGCAGCGCACTGGCGTATTTTGATGGGTACCGAACGGAGTCCTTGCCCGCAAACCTCCTGCAGGCCCAGCGCGACTACTTTGGCGCGCACACCTACGAGCGCGTCGATCGGCCCCGCGGCGAATTCTTTCACACGAATTGGACCGGCCGCGGCGGCACGACCAGCGCGAGCACGTATAACGTATGAGTGGCCCATGTCTTACGCAGTGACGAACAAAGTACATTGAGATTGGCATGAACGGACCCATCCACGACTACGCGAGAGTCGGCATCGTCCACTTCATGGCCTACCCGGCCTGCATGGGTGGTGAAGGCCCGGTACTCGACACCATCTCACGCATTGCAAATGACCCCTACTTCGAGGTGATCGAGCTCACTCGCATCAAGGACGTCGAGACGCGCGAGAGGGTCCGCGCGCTCGCCGAGCAGGCACGAGTGGATTTGTACTTGGGCGCGCAGCCTATCCTGCTCGGCGGCGGGCTGGACTTGAACCATTCCGACGACGCTGAACGGCGCAAGGCGATAGATGCCGTCACGGCGGGAATCGATCAGGCAAGTGAACTGGGGTGCAAGGGTGTCGCGGTACTGAGCGGCAAGGTCAGCGCGGACAGGGATGCCGCCATGGCGCGTCTGGTAGACTCGCTCAAGCAGCTCTGTGCCTGCGCAAAAAGCAAAGGCCTTCCAGTCGTCCTCGAAACATTCGATCAGCTTCCCTTCGGCAAGAACTGCCTTGTCGGACCCAATGCGGAAGCGGTAGCTGTTTCGAAGGAGGTGCGCAAGGAGTATCCCGATTTCGGCATCATGCTGGACCTGAGCCACCTGCCGCTGCAGCATGAAAAACCGGCGGACGCGATCAGAATCGCCGGAGAACACCTCGTCCACGCCCACATCGGGAATTGCGCGATGGATGATCCAAACCATCCTGCTTACGGGGACAATCATCCGCGGTTCGGCGCGCCCGGCACGCGCAACGACGTGGAGGAACTAACGGAATACCTGCGTGCGTTGTTGGATACCGGCTACCTGTCCACGAGCAACCGCCGCGTCCTGAGTTTCGAGGTAAGGCCCATGCCCGGCGAAGACGCGGACACCATCATTGCGGGCTCCAAGAGAACCTTGGACGAAGCGTGGCGGCGGTTGTAACGTTTCTGCGCCACCTTCATTTGTGTGTCCATGTTGAATAACGAGTGCACGTACAATATGTCATTCCGAACGAAGTGACGAATCTGGCTCAGGCACTTACCCCAACCCAGATTCCTCACCTCGTTCGGAATGACAGCCATGGTTCTTTTCACGCTCCTATATCAATCTGGAGGACTGACATGCCCAGGATTTTTGTCGCCCGACTCGTGCCCGACGCGGGACTGAAAATACTGTACGATGCATTTGGCAAGGATTCCGTCGAGGTCTATGAGCGGGACCAGATAATTCCACGTACAGAGCTGCTAAAGCGCGTCAAAGGCGCGGACGCCCTCCTCCCCATCCTGACCGACAAGATCGATGCGGAAGTGATGGACGCCGCGGGGCCTCAACTCAGAATTGTCGCCAACTTCGCTGTTGGCTATAACAATATCGACGTGCCCGCCGCGACCGAGCGCGGAATACCCGTCACCAACACTCCGGGCGTGTTGACGGAGACGACTGCCGACCTTACGTGGGCGCTCATTCTTGCCGTGGCGCGACGCATGGGCGAGGGCGAGCGGATGGTCCGCGCGCGGAAGTGGGATGGCTGGGGCCCCATGCAATTGCTCGGCTCCGACGTGCACGGCAAGACACTTGGCATTTTCGGCATGGGGCGTATCGGGCAGGCAGTCGCGCGCCGCGCCCTGGGGTTCGGCATGCGCATCATCTACACCAACCGCAACGGTCTCCATGCGGAAATCGAAAAAGAGCTGAACGCGAAGCAGGTGGACAAGCGCACACTGCTCGCCGAATCCGATTATCTTAGCGTCCATTGCCCTCTGACGCCGGAGACCACGCACGCTTTCGGCTCGACAGACTTCATAGCGATGAAGAAGACTGCCTACCTCATCAATACGTCGCGCGGTCCGGTGGTCGACGAAGCCGCCCTTGTGACCGCGCTCAAGACAGGCGAGATCGCCGGGGCGGGGCTCGATGTCTACGAGCACGAACCGGAGCTTCACGAAGGGCTGTACGACTGCGAAAACGTAGTGATTATCCCCCACCTCGGCAGCGCCACCCTCGAAACCCGCGGTAAAATGGCGTCCATCGCCGCGACCAACATCGTCGCGCGCCTCCGCGGCGAACGCCCGCCAAACTGCGTGAATCCGGAAGTTTTATAAGAGTCCACCGTGCGGCGGAAGCGGGGTCGGTGCGTGTCAGGCGACCTTCGCGATTTTGCTGGTATAGTATAGAGACGTGGTAATCGCGCCTCAGGATGTCGGCCCGCCGCAACCCACGACCGAAAAGGGGGATACCATGCAACGATACGCCCTCACCTCGGCAGCGGCAGTGCTGCTACTGGCGGGGTGCATACCGGTTTCGCTTCATCCCGTTTACACCGAGGAAACGCTTGTCGATGTCCCTGAATTGCTTGGTAAATGGTCGGACGATCCGGAGGAAGGATATTGGTTGTTTGAAAAGGAGGAGAATGTCGGCGAATACCGCGTGACCATTCAGGAGAAGAAAGAAGTTCGCCTCGTGTTCAGGGCACACACAGCGCTAACCCAGGAAAACCTTCTGCTCGACATGGTCGTAGAGTATCCCGATAAATCCGAACTCGAGTTCTATACAGTACCTGTCCATCTGTTTTGGCAAATCGACACCAGCGGAGACCAGCTCAAAATGCGGACCATCGACTACCAGTGGCTCACCGATCGCGACAAGAAGGGACGCCTCTGGATCAAGCATGAAACTGTGGACGATCGCCTCGTCTTCACTGCTTCGCCCGAACGGATGCAACGCTTTGTCCGCCATTGGGTCAAGTGCGACGAGGCGTGGAGCGACTGGGAAGAACTGCCGCGGATAAAAGAGTAAGTTCGATATCCGCCCACGCAATGCAGAGCGATGAGCGGATGAACCCACCAGAGCAAAGTCGATAGAGTATTGCAGAGGGGATCACGGAACGGGGATGCCGAGGCCGCGAAACGGCGGGTGGCTGCACGTGCCGATATCCCGCTCCTCGATCTGACCCCGGAGGTACGGCTGGTGGCGCCTAAGTTCATTCGTTAGCCCGCATTTCTCACCAGTCGCTCCCGATGACGGGAGCGACTGGTGAGAAATGCTCAGGAGATAGCATAAAAGTCAATCGGGTGAGGATTTTTCACACCACCGGCCCGTTTGCCCTGTCGCTGCATAAAGGTATGTGCCGCACGAAGTTGTATCCTTCATTGCCCGCGGGTGTGAAAAATCCGGGTTAGAGGTTAAGGAGATGGTATGAATGGTTTTTGAGGCGGTAAGCTTCGGGTCCGCGGTAGGCGGATTCGGAGTAGACAGGTCACAGGCTGAATCGTTTTGTTGAGGCTAGGACCTCGTGAAGGAGCTTAGTCAGTCCTGTGACCGGAGC
>BTUX01000104.1:0-14798 GCA_045863315.1 Candidatus Hydrogenedentota bacterium
GAGAGCGGTGTGTACGGCACAAACCCCTACAGCGTTGATACCGATGGTGACGGATTGCCGGATGCGTGGGAAATCCAGCACTCGCTCGATCCCAACGACGACGGATCCATCAACTTCGACAACGGCGCGTTCGGCGACCCCGACTTTGACGGATTCAACAATTTGCAGGAATATTTCGGCGGCAGCGATCCGCGCGATGGCGGCAGCACGCCCGCGCCCGCCGCAACCCGGTACGGCCTGTGGCTGCTGGCGCTCGCCATCGGCGCGCTTGCGTGTATCCGCATCCGCGGCAGGGTCTCCGCCGCTCAACGCAGATAGGCAAGACGCCCGGATCCGGAACCGTTTGCGAGTGGCATGCTGCGAGTCGGCGACGCGAGTCGGCGGCAGCGCGTTGGATTGACCGGTCGCTGCGGAGCGGACGTGAGCGCCGTGGCAATGCGTCGAGAATGGTGTGCGGGACAAATGAGTACGGTACGCTCTATAGGGCTCGTGTGGACCGCGGGGCAAAACGGTAAGAGGATGACGAATGATGTCTAGTCGGGGCTGTGGGGTTGTCATGTCTGTCGTAGTGGCGGCGATTTGCGCGGGCGGCGCGTTCGCGCAGGGATCGTTTACCAACTTTGAATCGCCGCATGTTCATCCCGTCGATCTGAGTCCAAATCGATCGACGCTCGCCGTGTGCAACACCGCGAACGCGTCGCTCGAACTCTTCGACGTCGCCACTGGCGTGCCCGTCCCCATCGCGTCCGTTCCCGTCGGGTTCGATCCGGTCAGTGTTCGGTTTCGCAACAACAACGAGGTTTGGGTCGTCAACCACATCTCGGACAGCGTCAGCGTAGTCAATGTTCCGACCCGCCGCGTGGTCGCCACAATTCCCACCAAGGACGAACCCTGCGATGTGGTGTTTGCGGGCAATCCTGTATTCGCGTTCGTCTCATGTTCGCAGGTGAACACGGTCCAGCGGTTCAACCCCAACAACCTCGCCGCGCCGCCCACGGACATCGCCATCCTCGCCGAGGACCCGCGCGCCATGGCGGTCAGCCCTGACGGTTCGAAGGTCTATGTCGCCATCTTTGAATCGGGAAACAACTCGACGATCATCGCGGGCGGCGCCGACGGCACGCTCAACGTCTTTCCCAAGAACGATGCGATGGAAGACCCGAACAATCCGTACGGCGGCGTGAACCCGCCGCCGAATGACCCCGATGATTCCAATAACGATGGCAACTTGTTCTTCCCGCCGAAAGACCCGAATAACGGCACGCCGCCCAAGGTCGGGCTTATTGTGAAAAAGGACGCCGGTGGCGCATGGCGCGACGACAACGGCCGTGATTGGACGCCATGGATCTCCGGCGCACAGGCCGCGAAATCGGGCCGCTACGCCGGGTGGGACCTCGTGGACCGCGACGTGGCCATCCTCGACACGGCGACCCTGGGTGTCACGTATGCGGGCGGCCTGATGAACCTGTGCATGGCCCTCGCCGTAAATCCGGCGACCGGCAATGTCACCGTGGTCGGTACCGATGGAACAAACGAAGTCCGGTTCGAGCCGGTAATCGGCGGCCGGTTCCTGCGCGTGAACTTCGCAGCGGTGGATCCCTCGGCAAAGGCCGCCGTGAGCGTGGTGGATCTAAACGGCGAGCACCTCGCCCAGGCCCAACCCGGAGGCGACCCCTACGCGACGCCGACGGTCCCGCAGAATGTCCGCGATCAATCGCTCGGCGACCCCCGTGGCATCGTTTGGAACTCGACCGGCACGCTCGGTTACATCACCGGCATGGGATCGAACAACCTCGTCGCAATCAACGCCTCGGGCAATCGCGCGTTTCCCGGCGTCACCACCGATCTCCCGGAGGGACCGACCGGGCTCGTAATCGACGAGCCGCGGCGGCGCCTCTACGTCGTGAACAAGTTTCACGGTTCCGTGTCCGTAGTCGATTCACTTACGCTCAATCTTCTCACGACGGTGCCATACTTCGACCCGACGCCCAATGTCATCAAAGTCGGTCGAAAACACCTCTACGATACGCACAAAAACTCCGGCCTCGGCCACATCGCCTGCGCGTCGTGTCATATCGACGCTCGGATGGATCGCCTTGCGTGGGACCTCGGCGATCCCTCGGGTTCGATCAAAAACCTGTCCGGTAACGGCAACCCGCCCCAGCACAACCTCGGCGCCAACATCCCCGGTCTTGCCCAAGGCCAGACTTCTCCGGCGTTCACGAACTTCCATCCCATGAAGGGACCTATGACCACGCAGACCCTGCAGGACATCATCGGCAAGGAGCCTCACCACTGGCGCGGTGATCGCGATGGACTGGAGGAATTCAATCCTGCATTCATCGGCCTCCAGGGCGACGACACGATGCTTACCCTGCAGGAGATGCAGCAATACGAAGACTTCCTCGGCACGATTCATATGCCGCCCAACCCGCATCGCAATCTCGACAACTCGTTGCCGACGAATCTCCCGCTTCCCCGGCAGTTCGCCAGCGGCCGGTTTGCGTTGCCGGCAGGCGCTCCATTGCCCAATGGAAACGCCGTAAACGGTCTCGCGCTGTACCGCAATCAGGGCGCACCGCTGGACAGCGGCAATTTCACCTGCGTCATCTGCCACACCCTTCCTACCGGCGCCGGAACCGATTCGCGCGTGAACTTCTCGACTTTCCCGCCGACGTTTCAAGCAATACCGCCCGGCCCTCGAGGCGAGCGGCACTTGATGATGGTTTCTGTTGACGGATCGACCAACCGCGCCATCAAGGTCCCACAACTCCGCAATCAGTTCGACAAGATCGGGTTCGAACTGACTCCCGGTAACCCGAGCTATTCGGGATTCGGCGTGCTGCACGACGGCAGCATCGACAGCATTTCGCGCTTCGTCAGCGAACCCGTGTTCCAGGTCCAGTCCGATCAGGACACGGCCGACCTTACGGCGTTGATCCTTGCGTTCTCCGGCAGTTTCGAAAGCGCGCCGCCCAACCCGGGGCCGAATCCCGAACCGCCGGGCGGAACCAGCAAAGACGCGCACGCCGCCGTCGGCAAACAGACCACGATCAACGATGCCAAGAACATCGCGTTCATCAATCAGGTCCTCGGTTTCGCCGACGCGGGCAAAGTCGACGTGATCGTGAAGACCAACCTGCACGGTTATCATCGCGGGTGGGTCTACCTCGGGGGCAATCAGTTTCAGTCCGACTGGTCGGATGAGCCGCCGATTACGAAAAACGCGCTTCTCGACCTCGCCGCCCCGGGCACGGAGTTGACCTTCACCGTTGTGCCCCTCGGAAACGGCGCGCGCATGGGCGTGAACCGCGACGAAGATTCCCTCCTTGACTTCGACGAGTTCCTCGCATCCGATGTGGCTTCGCCCGGGATTGCGCTCTCCACCAATGCGCCCGCCAATGTGAGCGGCCCCATTACCGTGACCGCCTCGCTGACCGAACCCACAACGAATTTCGACGCCTCCGATGTAAACGCCTCGAACGCCACCGTCAGCGATTTCACCGGCGGCGGGCTCCTCTATACGTTCACGCTGACCCCAATCGCGCAAGGCGCGTTCAATGCCAAAGTAAACGGCGGCAAGTTCACGGATTACGCCGGCAACCCGAACACGTCCTCGAACACGCTCGCGCGCACCTACGGCGAGCCCGCCGGCACGATCAAGGTCAAGAAACCCAACGGCGGCGAAGTGATCCCGCTGAACAGCGCGTTCAAGATCACGTGGCGATCCACGGGGACAGTCGGCGACAGGGTCCGCATCGAACTGTGGAGAAACGGCAGTTTCATCAAGAACATCAAGGGTTCGACCCCGAATGACGGCAAACAAAAGTGGAAGGTGGAAGACGTCGTGCCCGGAAAGGGCTACAAGATTGGCATTCGTTCGACCTCGAACAACACCATCGAAGACTTCAGCAACAATTCCTTCGAGATTGTTGTGAAGTAGGAGCGGAAATCGGTACTCCTTGGGGAAGGGGTGGAGCGGGGCAAACCCAACCGGCCGGGTTTGCCCCGCTCCCTTGCACTCTCATGCGGGGTGAACGCCGTCGCGTTCGCCTACTCGCACAATTCGAACACGCCGGCCGCGCCCATGCCGCCGCCGATGCACATGGTCACCACGCCGTATTTCTCGCCGCGTTTGCGCATTTCGTTGATGATTTGGACCGACAACTTGGCGCCCGTGCATCCGAGAGGGTGGCCCAGCGCGATCGCGCCGCCGTTTACGTTCACTTTTTTCGGATCGAGCTTCAACTCCCGCATGACCAGCATTACCACCGACGCAAAGGCCTCGTTGATTTCGAACAACCCGACATCGCTCGCCTTGATCCCCGCCATCTCGCACGCCTTCGGAATCGCCACGAGCTGCGCCGGGCCCAGGTACTTCGGATCGCTCGCGGCCACGTTGTAACCCACGAGCTTCGCCAGCGGTTTCGCGCCGGTTTCCTTGACGGCTTTCTCGCTCATCAGCACGCAGGCCGCCGCTCCGTCGCTCATTTGGCTCGAATTTCCCGCCGTGTGATACCCGAGTTCCGGCGACGCCGCGAAGGCCGGTTTCAGCGCGAGAAGGCCTTCCAACGTGGTGTCGCGCCGCGGCCCTTCGTCGGTGTCGAATATAATCGTCTTGCCGTTCGTCACTTCCAAGGGCACGATTTCTTCCTTGAATTTTCCCAGATCAATCGCCGCCACCGCTTTCTGATTGCTCTCCAGCGCCCACTGATCAAGTTCCTGCCGGGAAAACCCGAAGTCGCGCGCGACATTGTCGCCGGCATTGCCCATGGCGATGTAAATTTCGGGATGGTGCTTGGTCAGGTACGGGTTCGGCGACACGCGCGCCCCCGGCATCGGCACCATGCTCATCGATTCGGCCCCGCCGCCAATCGCGATGTCGAACAGGCCGGAACTGATCTTCGCCGCGGCAATCGCCATCGCCTCGAGCCCGGACGAACAAAACCGGTTGATCGTCATCGCGCTGACTGTCTCGGGCATGCCCGCGCGCAACGCCGCAATACGGGCCATGTTCATCCCCTGCGCCTGCTCCGGAATTGCGCAGCCCATGACCACGTCCTGCACTTGGTCCGCCTTGATGCCGGCTCTCTCCACGGCGGACTTCAACACCTCCGCGGCCATATCGTCCGGTCGGTAGTTCACCAACGTACCGCGCTTCGCCTTCCCAATCGCCGTCCGCGCACCGGATACCACGTACACATTGTTCATCGCCTTCACCTCCCAGATTGAACCACGGAGACACGGAGCGCTCGGAGTAAAGCAATCCGATGCAATTCGTGTCGACGTCCGCCTCGAGTTCTGTTCAGATTATCTATGGGCATTCGCCTCGTTCCGCGTTGTATTCGATCGGAGAATCGTATTGCCGCCACTTCCGTCAATGCGTCTTGTCATAGGTGCTTTCCAACTGGCGCGGCCCCAACTCCTGGGGTACAGCCGTCTTCTCCTCAAGCACCTGTTCAATCAGCAATTCCGACGTGTCGCTGAGTTGCCGGCCCGCAGCGGCTGTCCTTCACGCTGACTCGATTCCGCTGCGTTGTGCTCTTCGAGTCTCTGTAGTTTAATTTCGTAACGGTTTGCCCGTGGTCAGCATGTGCTGTATCCGCTGCTGCGTCTTTTCCGTGCCGATCAAGCTCAAAAACGCCTCCCGTTCGAGATCCAGAACATCCTGTTCCGTCATTTTCGTTCCCGCCTGGCGATCGCCGCCTGTTAGAATATGGGATATCTTCTCACCGATCAGCACGTCGTGCTCCGACGCAAACCCGCCCAACTTGAACCCGTACAGCGCCACGCGGAAAGCCGCGCGCATCGGTTCGCCGAACGCCGTCAACGTCGCCGGCTTCGGCGCGCGGTAGCCCATCTTGACGAGGCCGAGGCATACGTCCTTCGCGCGCTTCACCTGCTGATCGAAACTCGCCACAATCGGATTGTCCTCCGTGAGGTAGCCCAATTCGATGTACTCGCCGCCGCTCGTGCTGACCTTCGCCGTCGCGATGTTCTCAAAGGCCCGGCGGATATACGGCAGCGGATCGGCGTCCTGCACGCTGTCCGGCAGATACGCCAGCGCGCGCCGCAACATCTCCTTGCACCCGCCCCCGCCGGGGATGAGTCCGACGCCCACTTCGACCAGACCGCCGTAGGTCTCGCCCGCGATCACCGCCTTCGCCGTGTGCTGGCAAATCTCCGTGCCGCCGCCCAGCGTGTAATGGTGCGGCGCGGACACGACCGGCCGCGAACAGAACCGAACCGCCTGATTGATCTGTTGGAAGCCGTTGACCGCCTCTTCGATCGCCTTCCAATTCTCCTGCATCGCCTCGCCCAGAATGACGAAGATGTTCGCGCCCGCGCAGAAGTGCTGCCCTTGGTTGGCGATCACCATCCCCTCGAACTTTCCATCGTTCAGCAGATTCACGCCTTCCATCATCATCAGGCCGAGGTCGGCGTCGATGGCGTTCATCTTCGTGTGGAACTCGACGCAGAGGACTCCGTCGCCGATATCGATCAGGCTCGCGCTGTCGTTTTTCTTCACCACTCCGCCCGACGCCTTTAGCGGACCCAACGCGATCTCGTTCGGGTTCCTCGGGACCGGCTTATACGTTTTCGACGCGACATCAAAATAGGTCCGCTTGCCGTTCTGGGTCTTGTAGAACGATTTCGCCCCCGCCTTCTTCATTTCCAAGGCGATCGGCGGAAGTGTCAGGCCGTCTTTCTCCATGCGGTCGCAGACGTAATCGAAGCCCAGTACGTCCCACGATTCGAAGATCCCAATCTCCCACGCAAACCCCCATCTCACGGCGTTGTCGATGTTCACGATGTCGTCCGCGATCTCGGGTATCCGGTTCGCCGCGTAGATCGCCGTGTTCGCGAACACCTTCCACGAAAACAGCGAACCCTTATCGTCGCCGGTGAGCATGATTTTGATTTTTTCTTCGATCGTCTCGACGTTGCGCACCGCGCCCGTGCACGCAAACCGCGGTTTCACGGGCGGTCGGTATTCCAGCGTGTTGATGTCGAGACCCAGGATGACGCGTTTGCCCTTTTCGTCGCGCTCGTTCGTGGCCTTGTAGAAGCCCGAACCGGATTTCGTGCCCAGCAGGCCCTTCGCCACCATCTTCTCGAACCATTCCGGCCCTTTCATCAAATCGAGCCGCTCGTCGTTCGGGCAATTGTTTCTCACGTTGCCCACCACGTTGAGGTACGTGTCCAGCCCCACAAGATCGAAGGTGCGGAACGTCGCCGACGACGCATGTCCGACCGCGGGGCCCGTCAACGCGTCCACTTCCTCAACGGTCAGGCCGTCTTTTGTCATCTCGTGGAGTATGTATTGCGAGCCGAACGTGAGGATGCGGTTGGCGACGAAGTTCGGCGTGTCTTTCGCGTACACCACACCTTTGCCCAGCACGTTCTCCATGAAGTTCGCCATGAACGAAATCACCTCCGGCAACGTGCCGGGATGCGGAATGATCTCAAGCAGCTTCAGGTACCGCGGCGGGTTGAAGAAGTGCGTCCCGAGGAAGTGCTTCTTCATATCCTCGTCCATCACCTCGAGCATCGAGGCGATCGGGATGCCGCTCGTGTTCGTCGTCAGAATCGTCCCCGGCTTGCGGTGTTTCTTCACCTGCTCGAACACCTTTTTCTTGATAGCCAAGTCTTCCTTCACCACTTCGATGACCCAGTCGCACTCCCCGATCCGGGCCATGTCGTCCTCGAAGTTGCCGATCTCGATCAAGTCGAGCACCGCTTTCGAATAGACCGGCGACGGCTTGGCCTTCAGCAGGTTCTGTTTACTCGCCTCTGCAATGCCGTTTCGGCTCTTCCGGTTGCCCTTGTCCCCTTCGGCGAGGTTCGGCGGCACGATATCCAGCATGACGCTGGGAATTCCGCAGTTCGCGAGGTGCGCGGCAATCGCGCCCCCCATAACACCCGACCCGAGTACCGCGACTTTCTTGATTTCCCGTATCACTGTACAACACCTCCCGCAACGCTATGCGGCCCGATCAGGCCGCCCGGCCACACTCATTAACCCATTATATTTAAGGAACTTATACTAATCGCACGCAAAATAACGACCTACCGATAGGTACAACGGTCGCCACAGACGAATCAATCGCCTCAATTCCTTCACTTTCCGATTAGAGCCAGGGCTGACTGCCCGTGCCGAAGCGCAATCCTACACCGAACCGCCGGGGTGGTCAAGGCCCATTTCATTTTCATTCAGTTGGAGATTCAACCAAGGCAATATGCCGAAGCTGATATCGCCAATAGCCGAGCGAAGTTTTTGGTTGCAAGCATTCCGCAAAAAACATACCCTTAGTGTCAGTGTGGGCTTAGACCGATTCATGCCCAGCAAAACTCGCAGGTGCTAGCTCGTTTGCCCGGTATTCAGGGATTCAAGTACGTGTACTACAGGCGTTACTATTCGCGATACTGGACTAGGAAGCCAAGCAAGCGCGACGTGCTTTCCCGCGTTCTAGGCGGGATCGACACAGACATAGAACGGATATTTCTCAATCTTCCAGAGCATCAGGTGCAGGCGCTATTGGTTCGATATGGAAAGCTATATGGTGAAGGGGCAGGCGCTTATGCTAAGCGAACCTACAACAGTTGGAAATTGGGTAAGACCAAGATCAGTGGCCGCGTAGCGGAACGTCTTGTCGACTTAGTGCCGCGGTATCTAACGCCAAAAGTTCGCTTCGAACTGGTACGGAAACTTCGACAGGCACATTTAGCAAAGTCGTCGCGGTCGTTAACTACAACTAGAGAGACCTGGCGAAATGATGTATTGCCCGTCATTCAGGAAGTAGTGGCAGCGAGTACTACATTTCAGTTGCCTCACGAAGTGTTTAGAAAAGCTACATGGCTAGCAGATGGGGATGCGCAAGCAGCCCAGAAATTACTTGAGGCGGCCGAAATACAAGAAGCCAAAACCCGGCTGGCATACCTAGAAAATGAGTTTCGCCGCATCGAACAAATGCTAACCTCTGTCCAAGCTTCAAAGAAGATTGAGCACAAAATAGAACTGCCCCAAGGTTCGATTCTAATTCGCATTGTGGAGTATCAAACGTTGTGGGAAAGGATTCTGAACTTCGGAGGACTGAGAAATGGGAAATAGCCCAAACGATCCAAATCTGCCTGCCCGCTCCGCTGGCCGATTGCCCGAGTTCGGTCATGAGAATGTACTGGACACAGCGATAGCAAATCTCCCGCCATCACAGAGAGATGCACTGATCGAGAAAGCACTGGAGCGCAAACTGGACTTAGAGACAGATGCACGCCGTGCCGAAATGCGTTATAGGCAGAGTTCGGCTGACATGGAAAACACAGTTCGGCATGTTAGGGATCTCGAGATGTCGACAAAAAGTGATTATTCAGTGCGGGCCGAATTTAATACGGCTAGTGGTAGAACCAATGTAGAAATAAAGAAGTCAAACAACTTAACCATTATTGTTATCGCGATCGTACTTGGAATTATCGTTCTTTGGCTGTTTTCTAATTAGCCCCAACATGCCTGTTACTATTGAGATTCACCCAACCGCGAAGGTTGCGCTTCGTGTCGTCGGAATTGCGCTGGTCATCGTGCTGTTGCTGTTGGGCGTAAAGCGACTGGTGTCGCCATCAAGGCCAATTCTGACAGACACTACACCTGAGTCGCGGGGTCTCGTTTCGGATGCTTGGAGTGGCATACTTTGTCCCATGCTTGTACTTCATTTGCCAGATGAGGAATTGGAAAAGTACTGGTCCGCTGCGTTAGCCGATTATTTGGGCGGAGATACTGAAATTACTGTCAATGGGGGTCGGATTGATGTTCTTACAGATATCTACGCAATTGAGGTCGACAGGATGGATAAGTGGCATGAGGCTATAGGGCAGTCAGTTCACTACGCCTCACAGACGGGACGCACGCCGTGTGTCGCGATCATACTCCCTTCCAAATCTTTGCCGCTAGGCAATACCACACTTGAAAAGCTTGTGCTGATCGATAAGACGTGTCTCGAGAAAGGCATAAAGCTTGTCTTGTTGCGAAATACCCCAGACAGTCCATCATCGTAGCTTCGCCTTTTCCAGTGCGTTCAGTTCTTGGGTGAAAAATCGTCTGGGCGTCCGCTCAAAAGTCTCTCGTTGCGCGGCTACGTGTTCGCGCAGCGCTTCATTCAATAGGGCTTGATTGCCAGCGTTGCCCGGCGAGCACACTTGCGGGCACAACGAGTCCAACAAGTCATTATCGATGCGGATGGTAACGCGGCGCATCCGGGCGGCAAGATACTGCGGCTTACAGCCCTTCTTCGATTTGTCGGCGTTCGAGGGCGAGAAGGCGGTCCCGGTATTCCGCGGCCTTCTCGAACTCCATTTTGTCCGCGGCGTCTTTCATTTTCTTCTTCAGTTCGCCGATGGTCTTTTTGATGTTGAATGAAGGCACGTACAGGTCCTGGTCCTCGGCGGCTTTCGCGACCGTGACATAGTCGCGCTCGTGGATGCTCTGGAGGATGTCGGTCAGGGCCTTCTGAACAGACCGCGGTGTGATGCCATGCTTCCGGTTGTACGCCAACTGCTTCCTGCGGCGGCGGTCCATTTCGTCGAGCGCCCGGCGCATCGAGCCGGTGACAACGTCCGCGTACATGATGACGCGCCCGTTGACGTTGCGCGCGGCACGCCCGCAGGTCTGGATCAGACTGGTCTCGGAACGCAGGTAGCCTTCCTTGTCGGCGTCGAGGATGGCGACGAGCGCGACTTCGGGGATGTCCAGCCCTTCACGCAACAAGTTGATTCCGACCATCACGTCATATTCGCCCGTGCGCAGGGACCGCACCAGTTCGATTCGCTCGAGGGTTTCGACATCGGAGTGCATGTACCGCACGCGGACGTTCAGGTCCTTCAAGTACTCGGTCAGGTCCTCCGCCATGCGTTTGGTCAGGGTCGTCACGAGCACCCGCTCGTTCCTCTTCACGACCTTGCGAATCTCGTCCAGCAGATCATCCACCTGGTTCGAGGCCGCCCGTACCTCGACTTCGGGGTCGACGAGTCCCGTTGGGCGCACCACCTGTTCGACGAAGGCGCCGCCGCTCTTCTCGAGTTCGTAATCGCCCGGCGTCGCGCTCACATAAATGATTTGGCCCGCCATCTCTTCGAATTCGGCGAACTTCAGCGGGCGGTTGTCCCTCGCGCAGGGCAGCCGGAACCCGTACTCGACCAGCTTGTCCTTGCGGCTTCGGTCCCCTTTGTACATGGCTTCGAGTTGCGGCACGGTGATGTGGCACTCGTCGATAACGAGCAGGTAGTCCTCGGGGAAATAGTTCAGCAAGGTGTAGGGCGGCTCGCCCGGCATGCGGCCGTCGAGATGGCGCGAGTAGTTTTCGATGCCGCTGCAGTAACCGACCTCCGCCAGCATCTCGAGGTCAAAGCGCGTGCGTTGCGCAAGCCGCTGCGCTTCGAGCAGCTTTTGCGCGTCCTCCAGTTCCTTCAGGCGTTCCTCTAGTTCGTGTTCGATGCCCTTGATGGCGCGCTGCATCGAGTCCGCCGTAGTCGCGTAGTGCGATCCGGGATAGATTGCCGCGCGGCGTAACTTCCGCTTGACCACCCCCCGCAGCGGATCGATTTCATATACTCCGTCCACCTCGTCGCCGAAAAACTCGATTCGGACCGCAAGGTCCGCCTCGTACGCGGGAAACACGTCAACGGTGTCGCCGCGCACGCGAAACGTGCCCCGGTAAAAGTCGGTGTCGTTCCGCGCATACTGCATCGCAATCAGGCCTGCGATGAGGTCTTCGCGGGGGCAGGTATCCCCGGGGGCGACCTCGACCCGGAGCGCCCCATAGGTCTCCGGCGAGCCGATGCCGTAAATGCACGAGACGCTTGCCACGATGAGCACGTCGCGCCGGGTCAACAGCGCGCGCGTGGCCGCGTGCCGCATCTTGTCGATTTCATCGTTGATCGACGACTCCTTTTCGATATAGGTGTCCGTCGTCGGCACATAGGCCTCCGGCTGGTAGTAGTCGTAGTAACTGACGAAATACTCGACCGCGTTTCCGGGAAACAGCGACTTGAACTCCGAATAGAGTTGCGCGGCCAGAATCTTGTTCGGCGCGATGACCAGTGTGGGCCGGTTCACCCGCGCCACGACGTTGGCGACGGTAAACGTCTTGCCGGACCCCGTGACGCCAAGCAGCACCTGGTGTTTCGCGCCGGATTCGAGCCCCTGCACGAGTTCCTCGATGGCCTCGGGCTGGTCGCCCTCCGGTTTGAACTCGCTGGTCAGTTTGAAGGGAGTCGATTCCGCGACGTCAATCGAGAGATGCCGCATGACTCAGGTCTTGGAATGCGCATGGCCCAGCGCGGCGACGGGCATGTGTTGCACGTCCGTCACGCCCGAGACGTGCCGTATCGTCGCGGCGACCCGCGCCACGCTGTCGCGGTCAGGGGCTTCGAACACAAACTCGAACAGACTCTTCCCGTTTTCCCCCGGGTGAAACTGCGCGCGGGTAATGCTGATGTTCATCGGACGCAGCGCGTTGGTGATGTCCGCAAGCATGTTGGGCCGCTGCCCGACGGTGACGCGCATCCCGAGCTCGATGTGGTCTTCGCCGTCCCACGAAGCGGCGATGATTCGCGCGGGATCGCGGTTCGTGCTCGCGAAGTTCCGGCAATCCGCCCGGTGGATTGTGATGCCCGGACTCTTCGTTGCGTATCCAATGACCGCGTGCCCCGGCATGGGAGCGCAGCACTTCGCAAACTGCACGGCGATGCCCTTCGTCCCGTCCACGCGGATCAGCTTGTTCCGCGTCGCGTCGTCGACCTGCTTGATCTTCGGTTTGGATTCCGGCAGCACGCGCACCGCGTCTTTTCGCAACTGCCCTTCGAGCGGTTCGAGTTCGCCCAACTCCCTCAACTTCTGGCGGATTCGGGTCCGCGCTTTGCCCGTCACCACGAGTTCGAGCCAGTCGAGATGCGGAGTCTGCGACCGCGAAGTCAGGATTTCCACCACGTCGCCCGTCTGGAGGTTGTAGCGCAGCGGCACCAGCTTGCCGTTTACGCGCGCGCCGATGCAGTGATGGCCGATATCGGAGTGGACGTTGTACGCGAAGTCCAGCGGCGTCGCCCCTTCGGGCAGTTCCTTCACCTCGCCCTTGGGCGTAAACACGTACACATCCGACCGGCCCATGTCGCGCCGCACGCTGTCCAATACCTCGTCCGGCGCATGCGCGTCCTGCAACCACTCGTACGTCTGCCGGAACCAACGAAGTTCATTGTCCAACTTCTGGTCAGTCGTGCCTTCCTTGTACGCCCAATGCGCGGCGATGCCTTCTCTTGCGATCCGGTCCATGTCTTCTGTGCGGATTTGGATCTCGAGCGGAAACCCGTTCTCGCGCATGACAATGGTGTGAATCGATTGGTACAAGTTGGTCTTCGGCATCGCAATATAGTCTTTGAACCGCCCCGGCACCGGCGTCCACAGTTGATGCACGACGCCCAAGGCGTTGTAACAGCCTGCCACGGTCTGCGTGACGATCCGGACCGCGAGAATGTCGTACACCTCGTCGAAGCTCTTCCCCTGCTGCACCATCTTGCGGTAGATGCTGTACAAATGCTTGGGGCGGCCGATGACCCGCGCGCTGACTTCCGCCTCGGCAAGCCGCGCTTCAAGGTACGCGATGGTCTCGTTCAGCCACGCCTCGCGCTCGCGGCGCTTCATCGCCACGTGCGTGGCGATGCGCTTGTACTCCACGGGATTCAGGTGGTGGAACGCGTGGTCCTCCAGTTCCCACTTCCACCGCGCGATACCGAGTCGGTGCGCCAGCGGCGCGTAAATATCCAGCGTCTCGCGGCAAATGCGCTCCACGCGCTGTTTGTCTCGGAGGAACTCGATCGTGCGCATGTTGTGAAGGCGGTCCGCCAGCTTGATCAGAATCACCCGCACGTCCTTCGCCGTCGCCACCAGCATCTTGCGCAGGTTTTCCGCCTGCTTCTCCTGCTGCGACTGCTGCGACGACCACTTCATCGTCTTGATCTTGCTGACCCCGTCCACCAGCGAGGCGATCTCCTCGCCGAATTCCTTGACCAGCGTCGAGCGTTCGACGCCGGTGTCCTCGAGCACGTCATGCAGCAGCCCCGCCGCCACCGTAGTGGGATCCAGATTGAGTTGGGCAAGAATTCGCGCCACCTCGAGCGGGTGGGAAATATACGGGTCGCCGGAGTCGCGCTCGACCCCCCGGTGCGCGTCGTTGGCGACGCGGTACGCCTTGCGCACCAGTTCCAAGTCCGCACCGGGAGTGTTCTTACGAAGCTGCTTGAGCAGTTTGGCGAATTCTTCGCGCATGATGTACCACTAACCGCCGCCCCTTCCGGGGCCAAGCAACCATTTTACCACGAATCGGGAAGGGCACGCTCACATCTTCGCGGTTCCCTCTTCGCTCCCCGATGTGGCGTGAAGGAACAATTGGTCCTGCGCGGTGGTGCGACCGGAGATCGACAGGGTGTGCGTCTACAAGCGGTGCGGGTCGGGACGCAAACCATGCACCGTCAATCGTCGTAGACTACGGCGATTGACGTTTGAATGTAACGGACAACGGTCATGATGCGTGCATTTGATCCACTCTGTATCTTGAGTTAAACTCATTGCAGTATTACGGGGATGTAGCTCAGTTGGGAGAGCGCTTGTCTGGCAGACAAGAGGTCGACGGTTCGATCCCGTTCATCTCCACCATCTAACGTCTTTTATGTCAGTGGCTTATGAAAATAGGCCGCTGGCTTTTTTATTTTGGCGTCGAGCGGGACGAAACGGGGCATAGCCCGCATTTCTCACC
>BTUX01000105.1:0-14794 GCA_045863315.1 Candidatus Hydrogenedentota bacterium
GACGAAGCTCCCGCCGCTCAAGCAGCTTCGCCGGATGGTGTGGCTTTTGCAACTGTCGCGTTGCCCCAGGTCCGGCTCGGGAGCGTCCGGGAATGCGAGAGCTATGGAGGCGGAATCTCAGGGGTGGAGGCCGAATCTGCCGTGAACGCGACGCATTATTTCAGCGCCGGGGCGGTGTGCTTCAGCCGCGCTGTCAACGACACACCCAAGATCGCGGCCCTCCTCTTGGCATCGAACGCGCACAGCACGTATACCGCCCTTGCGTGCGTAGCTGCAGCCATGGCGGCAGGAGGTCTGATCCAATCACGGCGTGTCGCGGAGACGATGAGCCGCCGCATTACGGACCTAAATCCGGGGCAGGGCTTATGCGCGAATCTGGTCACCGCGGGGCTGGTCCTAATCGCGTCTCGATTCGGTCTACCGGTGTCTACGACACATGTCTCTTGTGGCGCCATTTTTGGTATTGGGCTCGTGCAGCGTGAGGCGCGTTGGAAGACCATCGCCGCGATTGCCGCGACATGGGCCACGACGCTGCCGTTGGCGGCGGTTATGGGAGCCTTTCTCTATCGATTGTCGGTATCATTGCACACTGAGTGACTCAGCGATTGGAGCATCCAAGATCGGGGCCGTCGCGCTTCGGCGGAGGGGTGCTATTCGTCGTTATCCGATACCTGGATCATAACCCGAATGCCTGAAAGGCTTTATAGTCTCCCGCGACGGTTCACCCGAACGACCGTGTAAGAACAGGTTGCTGAATTGCGACTAACGTACGTCGCCCCTGTGGTATTTGGAAAGGAAAGATGATGAGCCTTGCTCAGTCCAGAGTGTATCAGACGCTCGACGATACGCGTTCCTTCGAACGTTGCGTGAAAGACGCAATCGGGGAATATCTGACAGGGCGCACTCTCGACACTGTCCAGGTCAATATCGGTCTAAGATGCAACCTCGCCTGTCGGCATTGTCACGTCGAATCTTCGCCCAAACGCAATGAAGAGATGTCTTGGGAGACCATGCAAGCCGTGTTGAGTGCCGTACAACTGGCCGGGGCGCACACCTTGGACATTACAGGCGGCGCGCCCGAAATGCACCCCCGCTTACGTGACTTCATAGACGCCGCCATTGCGCGGGGCTTGCACGTCATGGTACGTACGAACCTGACCATCCTTCTGCAGGCCGGATATGAGGAACTACCCGCCTTCTTCGCGGACCGGGCCATACATCTCGTCGCCTCTTTGCCATGCTATCTGCCAAACAACGTCGACAAACAGCGCGGGAGGCATGTGTATAGAGACAGCATTACAGCGATTCAGCGGCTCAATCAACTGGGGTACGGTAGAGACCCGGGCAAAGTGCTTGACCTCGTCTATAACCCCGGCGGACCAATCCTGCCACCGGACGAACGCGAACTGGAAGAAGCTTACCGGCGCGCGCTTCATGATGAATTCGGAATTCTCTTCAGCAGACTGTACGCGATTACAAACATGGCCGTCGGCCGGTTTTTGCACGATTTGGCCCGAGCGGGAAAAATCGCCGAATACCAACGGTTGCTTCGTGACTCATTCAATCCGGCGACGTTGGAAGGTCTGATGTGCCGACACCAACTCCATGTCGGCTGGGACGGAACCTTGTACGACTGCGATTTCAATTTCGCGCTGCATCTTGCGGCGGTCGGAGGCGGAAAGGTGCAGGATTTCGATCCGGCGAGATTTCGTCAACGCCGAATTGTCACTGGCGAACACTGTTTTTCCTGTACGGCCGGATGCGGCTCGTCTTGTGGCGGCGCGCTGACGTAAAGTTAGTCATCGAACATGGAAGCTCTAATCGGGACGGGTGAGTGCTGGTATTCATGAATGCACAAACGAACGACAGTCGAGCAAGTATGGAAATGAGGTCCGATGCACCGTGCGAATCCTTCGGCGGTTCCTTCCGTGCCGCGATAGGGGTGAAGCGAGTCTCGCTGGTTGTAATCGTCTTGTGCATGTTGGTGCTTGTCCGAATCCTGCCGACAGGTGACGCAATCCAGTCCGTAGTTGGCTGGGTCGAACAACGGGGTGTGTTTGCACCCTTCGCATTCGTAGGGGCATATTTGGTTGTGACGGTGTTCATGCTGCCCGCCTGGCCGCTCTCGGTGGCTGCGGGAGCGCTGTTTGGCCTCTTTGCGGGGACCGCGGCGGTAGCGACCGGAGCTACGCTTGGGATGGCCGCCACATTCCTCATCGCACGTTACGTAGCCCGTCCCGCGGTCGAGCGCAAGTTTCGGCAATATCCGCGTTTAGCCCCCATTGACCGGGCGGTAGGCGAAGGTGGATGGAAAATTGTAGCCCTGCTTCGACTTTCGCCTGCCGTGCCATTCAATCTACAGAATTATCTCTACGGGTTGACCGCCATCCGGTTTTGGCCGTGTATCCTGGCCAGCGCCGTCGCGATTCTGCCTGGCACTTTTATGTACGTCTATTTGGGCTATGCAAGCCGGGCCGGCCTGGGTGCGATTGGCGGCTCGGGCGCCGGCCGGGGTCCAGCCCGGTGGGCGCTATTGATCGTCGGCCTGGCCGCCACTATCGCGGTGACGATCTATGTCACGAAGCTGGCGCGCAATGCAATTCAAGAACAGGCCGGCCTAGATGCTCCTCCCGCGGCTCCGAAAGCGGAAGCGCCCGCGGCCCCCGCGCGGAATCCCTGGATTGGCGCGGCGGCAAACACCTTGCTGGCGATTCTTATGCTGTCAGCGGTCGGGGTCCTTCAGTTCCGTCCTGCGTGGATCCGGTCGCTCTTCGGCCCGCCCGCGGTAACCTTGAATGAGGCTTATGCCGCCAAAGCGAACGGCCCCCACTTCGACCATTCAGCTTTTGACGCTCTACTCAAAAAGCATGTGAATGAAAACGGCGGCGTTGATTACCGTGGTTTGAAAGCAGATGCCGAAGCCCTGCATGCCTATGTCGTGTCCCTAGCCGATGCTCCCTTTGATGAAATGGGTCGCGACGAGAAACTGGCTTTCCTGATCAACGCGTACAACGCATTCACGCTCGAATTGATTGTGGAATGGCAAGACAAGGATATCCATTCCATTCGCGATATTCCCGCCGACAAGCGATGGGACGATGTGCGATGGAATGTGGCGGGGAATATCTGGAGTTTGAATCAGATCGAGCACGAGCAGATTCGTCCAAAGTTCCGGGAACCCAATGTTCACTTCGCCCTGGTCTGCGCCGCCGTGGGTTGCCCGCCCCTGCGCACCGAAGCCTATGCGGCTTCGCGTATCGAAGAGCAACTCGACAATCAGGCCCGAATCGTTCATACCAATGACTCCCGGTGGTTTCGGCTCGACTCCGAAACCGGCGTGCTCCACTTAACATCGCTCTACGATTGGTATGGCGGCGATTTTGAACAGGTTGAGAAAAGTGTCTTGGACTATGCGGCCCGGTATTCCAGTGAACTGGCGACGTTTCTGCGGTCCGGGAGGCGGGCCGCCATCACTTGGCTGGACTACGACTGGTCCTTAAATGCGTCGGATAACCTAAATTGAGCGAGACATCATTCGTGCCCGATGCGTTAGACGGAGCACTCGAGTCGGCACTTTATCCCCTGGACGATCACAACCTCCTGTTGCAGCGTCACACCCATCCCGTGGATTGGAAAAATCCCGATCCGTCCGGCCGCTACAATCTCGTCGTGATCGGGGCCGGGCCCGCAGGTCTAGTCGCCGCTGCCGGCGCGGCGGGTCTGGGCGCCAAGGTGGCGCTTATCGAACGTGGTCTTATGGGGGGGGACTGCCTGAATGTGGGATGCGTTCCCAGCAAGGCGCTGATCCGATGTGCACACGCCGCGGCCGATGTCCGTGATGCCGCACGATTCGGCGTCCACGTGACCGGAGAGCCCCGGATCGATTTTGGTGCGGTTATGGAACGTATGCGGCGCCTTCGCGCAGGGCTTAGCCACCACGATTCCATGGCGCGCTTCACAGAGCTGGGTATTGATGTCTTTCTCGGGGAGGCCGCTTTTGACGGTCGCCACTCTGTGGTGGTGTCGGGGCAGCGCCTTATGTTTTCCAGGGCGCTTATCGCCACCGGCGCGCGCGCCATTGCGCCCCCCATCGAGGGTCTGGAAGAAGCGGGATACCTCACCAATGAGACCGTGTTTTCCCTCACCGAACTGCCCCCTCGTCTCGCGGTCGTTGGCGCCGGGCCTATCGGTTGCGAAATGGCTCAGGCCTTTGCGCGACTGGGCTCTCGGGTAACGCTCATAGAGGCCGGGTTGCAAATCATGCCCCGTGAAGAGGAGGAAGCAGCCAAAATCGTTCATGATGCCCTAATTCGGGACGGAGTCATGATTGTTTGTGGCGGGAAGGCTGCGTCTATCGAAACGGAAGGAAGCGAAAGAATCCTCCATTTAATCTGTCATGGTGAAAAACGTGACCTTCGAGTCGATGCAGTGCTCATCGGCGTAGGGCGCGCGCCCAATGTCGAACATCTCGGTCTCGCCGCAGCCGGAGTTGAATATGACATAAAACAGGGCGTCCGTGTGAATGATTACTTGCAAACCACGAATCCAAGAATCTACGCCGCGGGCGATGTCGCATCGGTTTACAAATTCACCCACGCTGCAGACGCCATGGCGCGGATTGTTCTACGGAACGCTCTCTTTTTCGGACGCGAGCGAGTCAGTGCGCTGGTGGTTCCATGGTGTACATATACCGATCCCGAGGTCGCCCATGTAGGTCTTACCGAACAGGAGGCGGAACAGCGTGGCGTCGCAATCGAGTCAATTTCGGTGCGTTTGGACACGGTTGACCGGGCGGTCCTCGATGGGGAACTGGAAGGGTTTGCCCGGATCCATTTGAAAAAAGGAACCGATCAGATTCTCGGCGCCACGCTCGTCTCGCGGCGCGCCGGCGAGACGATTTCAGAAATCACGGCGATAATGGTAGCCGGCAAAGGTCTGTCCACGCTCGCCCGGACCATTCACCCGTATCCAACGCAGGCGGAAATCATCAAAAAAGTGGCGGACGCCTATAACCGCCGGAAGCTGACCCCTACCCTAAAGAGACTGTTCCAGACGCTGCTGGCGTGGCGGCGTTAAACACTGCGGCCATAACTCCGCAAGGAAAAGAGGAAAGCTACACATGATGAAAATGAGAACAATGATTGGGTCGATGCTTGCCGTACTGCTCATGCTGTCCGTCATTACGGGATGCCAGGGTAGGGGTGGCGCCACGAAAACAGAGTCAAGCTCGCCGGCCAAACAAACAGACTCGGTCTCTCCAGCCAAACAGACGGAACCGGGCTCTGCACCCAAACGGGCGGAACCGGGCTCGCGTACACGATAGCCTCAAGGTCGCTAAGAAGCGTGTATGTGTACCGTGATGGTTGGGCAAAACGATTGATCTGTGGTGCGGGTAAGTTACTCCATGTGGAGCAATGCGATTGAGCGCCGGCTGAACAAACTGGGATGGTTCGTGCCAGGGGCCATCCTCATCCTACTACAGTTGGGATTGCTGTCTATCTCGACACGGTTCCAATACGGACAGGCTGTGGTTGACCGCCCTGTCGGCCTGATGGTAGGCCTCATGACAGCTTCCGGACTCGTGTACTTGACCGCCCTCCGGCAGTTGAAGCGACCTTTCTTCGATGGCCCACGGTGGTGGGCGTGGATGCTCGCCGTAGGTCTACTGATGCGTCTCGCGATGCTGATTTCCACGCCCATGATGGATGATGATTATTACCGCTACCTTTGGGACGGGGCGCAGGTTGCGCATGGCCACTCTCCTTACGCGTATGCTCCACAGGAGATCGTTGCTGGTTCCGCGCCGAAGAAGATCGGCGCTAAAGCGGCAGAGGGAAAAGAGTTTCCCGTCGATCCGGCGCTTCTCCTGCAAGATCCCAACGTATGCCGAGGACTGAACAGCTGCAAAGGAAAAGGCAAAGGGGATCACTCATGTGCCGGGCAAGGCGCATGTGCCACCGTCAAGGCGCACGCATGCAACGGAATGAATGACTGTAAGGGCCAGGGCGGCTGCGGCGGTTATCCCGGTCAGAATTCCTGCAAGGAGCAAGGACATTGTGCAGTGCCGCTCAGCAAAAATTCATGGGCTCTTGCTCGCAAACAGTTCGAACACCTGATGAAAGACATGGATAAGAAGTTCGGCGCTGCCCCCACAGCCTGAGCGATCACCATCTTTCCAGCCGATTCGTCCTGGCGAGCCGCGTGCCCTCCCGCGCGGCTCGCCAAGGAGACTTCTGGAATAGACACGGGAGCTTCCGAATGGCCGCCGCACGACTTGGACTGCCCAATCTCGGGCTTGGCCTTGGCCTTCGATCGGTTCATTTCGGCCACATCGTAGAACATTGACCCGAAGTTGACTGGTTTGAACTTATCAGCGAAAATTTCATCGATTCGCAAGGCCGGCCCCGATACTTTCTAGCCCGGATTTTTCACACCCGCGGGCAATGAAGGATACAACTTCGTGCGACACATGCCTTTATGCAGCGACAGGGAAAACGGACTGTTGGTGTGAAAAATCCTCACCCGATGGACTTCTATGCTATCTCCTGAGCATTTCTCACCCGTCGCCCCCGTTGACGGGGGCGACGGGTGAGAAATGCGGGTTAGGTATCACTCGGCCCATTACTCGCATAAAAAAAGACTTACGTTGCCGTAAGTCCTTGGTTTGCAATGGTAGCGGGGGTAGGATTCGAACCTACGACCTTTGGGTTATGAGCCCAACGAGCTACCAGGCTGCTCCACCCCGCGTTATTTCCAAACCAGAAGTTTATCGCTTTTAGGGGAGCTTGTCAAATTCGTTCCCGGCGACCGAGTCATCCGTACTGAGGCGGCGCCGGGTGGGGAAAGCGTGGGCGGATCACCGGTTGAGCGGGCACGGGTTTGGTGAGCCGGATCACACATTGCAGGCCCGGATTACCGCATGGTGCTCGCGGCATGGCAGCGACGACTGTAGGGCGGTTTTGGCTGGACATGCAGTCTCTCTTCTCCCCTTCGAGATGGGGCATCGGTCGACTCGGGCTTCTCAGGTCTGTTCATGATGACGCTTTAAGGCGTAGCTCATCAGACGGGATGCCTGCGGCAGGCAATGGCCATTGCCGCGCGCTGGAGGTTGCTGTGGAGGGCCGGTGAATTTTCGTCAGACTTTTTTGCCCAGCGCGGTGGAAAGTCGTTTGACCACTTCATCGAGCGCGCGCAGGCGCGCGTAGTGCTTGTCGTTGCCTTCGATGATCGTCCACGGGGCTTGGGTCGTCGAGGTGCGTTCGAGCATCTCGCAGACGGGCCCCCAGTAGTCGTCCCACTTCTCGCGGTTGCGCCAGTCTTCGGCGGTGAGCTTCCATTTCTTATGCGGTTCGTTGTCGCGTTGCTTGAACCGTTGCAACTGTTCTTGTTTTGTGATGTGAATCCAGAATTTGATGAGCACCGTACCGGCTTCGACCAACTGTGACTCGAACTCGTTGATCTCGCGATAGGCCCGCTCCCATTCGTCGTGTCTGGCGAACCCTTCCACGCGTTCGACGAGGACCCGCCCGTACCAGCTCCGGTCGTAGATTTGAAAGTGCCCGGCTTTCGGGACGGTCCGCCAGAAGCGCCATAGATAATGGTGCTCTTTCTCCTCGCCGTGCGGGGCGGCGGTGGGTTCCACGTCGTACCCGCGAGGGTCGAGCCGCCAGGTCAGCCGTTTGATGTTGCCGCCCTTGCCCGCCGCGTCCCACCCTTCGTACACAATGACGACGGGCTTTCGCTCCAAATAACAGTGGTGCTGCAGTCTCCGCAGCTTTTCCTGCAAAACCGGCAAACGCTCGTTGTATTCCTTTTTCGATACGGTCTTGGTCATGTCCAGGCTGTCGAGCGGCCCCGCGTGGCGCGTCGGCGGATTTGCCGGTTCCCCGGCGGATTGGTTCGCGCGCGCGAGCGCCTTTTGAAAGGCGGCGTGCAACGCCTCTTTGACGCGCACCGCGGCGGAATCGGCATCCGTCGCTGAAATGACGATCCAGGGCGCATACGCGGTGGAGGTTTCTTCGAGCAACTCCTCGGTGGCGCGGTAATACTCCGCATAAAGCTTGTGGCGCCGCCTTTCGTCCTTGCCAACCTTCCACGCGTAAGCCGGATCGTCGCGCAGCGATTTGAACCGTTTCGCCTGCTCCTTCTTGCTGATGTGAAAGAACAGCTTAAGAAAGACCGTGCCTCCATCGTTAAGTTGGCGCTCGAAGGTGCGGATACGCTCGTACGCCGCTTGCAGCGTCCGCTTCGACATTCCCTCCTCTACTCGCTCTTCTAGCACGTCTTGGTACCAGCTATGGTTGAAGATCACCATGTAACCCCGACCGGGAATCCGCAACCAGAACCGGCGCATCGGCGGAAACATGCGCTCATCCTTGCTCGGCCGGTTCACGGCGTACACGCTGAAACCGCGGGGATCAAGGGTTTCCAACAGGCGGTTTAGAACCACACCCTTGCCGGCAGCGTCCCACCCTTCGAGCACAACGATGATGGGACTGCCGTCGGGGCGCAAATCGCGCTGGCATTGCCCCAACTGTAGGTCGAGGGTCTTCAGCGCGGACTTGCGCTCTTCCTTGGAAATCTTCTCGTCGAGATTGATCGTCTTCAGCATACCCCTCCGCCCGATCGTTTGCGGCGGAGGCCGCGTGTGGAACTGGGGTACCTCGCACGCAACTCCGCCTTGAATCGTTCGTGCCTCTCTATAGTCCTCAATCGGAGCCGTGAATTCCACGCGCTCATGGGGCGATAGCATTGCGTCGCAGTGCCGGCGTTTAGCCCGGATTTTTCACACCCGCGGGCAATGAAGCATACAACTTCGTGCGGCAGATACCTTTATGCAGCGACAGGGAAAACGGGCTGTTGGTGTGAAAAATCCTCACCCGATTGACTTATATGCTATCTCCTGAGCATTTCTCACCAGTCGCTCCCGTCATCGGGAGCGACTGGTGAGAAATCCGGGTTAGACCCGCGTAACGCCTGCGAGCCGTCAAGCCACCAGTAGAGAAGTTAACGGAGTGAGACCTGGGCCACGTAGGGAGTCAGCGCGTGGAACTGTTCAATCTTGGCCTGGCGATCTATTGGCAAATTCTGCCACCGCATAGCCGACTGAACCATTAGTTGGCCTGACTACCTTTCCCGGGGCGGCCGTCACATTGCTGCTTACGTCATAACGTGTTTGTTCGCAGTGTGTTGTAATGTCGATGGGGATTGGCACAGGCGTTGCGTTTATCACCTCGGCGCACACACCGCGCACGGAATCGAAAGGATTCACTCATTTACGCGACGACGACTCGCCCGACTGCGCAGATGGACCAACGGCGGTTTTCGCGCCTTCCGTACGCTTGTCGTGTCGAATACACCTATGCCCCGAATGAGTCGGCGGAGGCGTCAGTAACGGATGTCGGCCGCGGGGGAATGCGGATTCGAATGGGCCGGTACTTGCGCCCGGGAACCAAGCTGTTGCTTCGCCTCCCTTCCGGGGCCGGGGCCGGCTCCGCGACGGAGTTGAAGGCGGAAATCGCATGGTGCCGCATGCCGCGGCGCGGCGAGGAATGTGTGGCGGGTCTTCGCATAATTTACGACGAGCCGGAAGTGTTGAATTGCGTATCGAAGCTGATACACGAGGCCATATTCCGGTTGGGTCAGGTAACGGTTGCAGACCGCGGCGAGAAGGCGACCCACCATCCTCGGCAGGCATGGGAGTGGAGCGAGCGCGAAGGCATGGGAGCGTTCACGTCGGCACCAGCCGGCGCAAACGGCATGGATTGGATGCGGTCCCCCGGCGGGCCGGAAGCACATCGAGAACGAAGGAGTGAGTGAAATGGGAATCTTCACACGGGTCCGGGACATCATCAGCTCGAACATCAACGCGATGCTCGAGAAGGCGGAAGACCCGGAAAAGATGGTTAAGTTGATGATCCGCGAAATGGAGGACACGCTGGTCGAGATCAAGGCTTCGTGCGCCGGCGCCATGGCGACGAAAAAGAAGATCCAGCGCGAATCGGATGAAGTAAAGCGCCGCGAGAAGGATTGGGGAGAGAAGGCCCAACTCGCCGTGGACAAGGGCCGCGAGGACCTGGCCCGCGAAGCGCTCATCGAGAAGCGGCGGTACCGGGAGCGGGCGGAAGCCATTGAGCGCGAGGCCGCGCACTGCGACGCATTGGTCGAGCAGTACCAGAAAGATATAATGCAGTTGGAAGACAAGCTGGCCACCGCGCGCGAGAAGCAGCGCGTGCTGGTGCAGCGGCACGTCCACGCGCAACGCAAACGCCAGGCGCGGGAAAACCTCCGCCGGGCCGATTCGGCCGACGCCTTCGCGCGGTTCGAAGGGTTCGAGCAACGCATCGAGCGGATGGAAGCCGAGGCCGACCTTGTGAACTTCGGGCGCAAAGAGGTTTCGCTGGAAGAGGAGTTCGCGAAACTGCAGGGCGACGAAGAGATCGAGAAGCAGTTGGCGGAACTCAAGGCGAAGAAGTCGAGCGGCGAGTGAACGGCGGGCGCGAGGAACGCGATCATGAACTGCTGCGAACGAGCATTCCCGCGGGCGGCGTGGAGAAGCGTGAGCGGGGACTGGGAAAGGGCCGGCATGCGCGACGTCGAATCGAGGGAGCGGTTCACTTCCGATGAAGTGGAGGCGATTCTGCGGCGCGCCTTGACTCGAAGGCGGGACCACGGAGATATCTCGCGGTCCGAACTGGTGGAAACGGCGCGGGAACTTGGGATTGCCGCGGACGAGATCGAACGCGCGATCGACGAGCACTGGCGGTTCGGCGCCCTCGAAGAGGCGCGCGAGCAATACAAGGCCCGCAAGCGGTCCGGCTTTTATCATCATCTGCGGTCGTATTTGATCGTCAACGCGGCGCTCATGGCGCTGGACCTGCTCGTATCCGGCGGAACGTGGTTTTACTTTCCACTGATCGGCTGGGGAATCGGCCTGGCGTTCCACGCGTCGAACGCGTTCAACCCGGGCAGGAAAGAAATCGACCGGGGCGCGCGCAGAATACTGCGAAAGCGGCACGACGGGGCGCTCCGGTACGGCGAAGACAGGAATTAGCAGGAGACGGCCGTCGCACTCGGCGCCGGATCCGAAAAAGAGGTCGACATGATTTCAGGAATCATCGGCACATCAGTGGGACTTGCAGTCGGTTTGATCGGTTTGATCGTCGGCGTGGTCGTGCCGCTGATCATATGCGTGATCCCGATTCTGCTTATCATGGGCGTCGTCTGGCTGCTCGGCCTCTTTTCGCGCGGCGATGGGGGACGCGACGATCGTGATGCGCAAACCATGCAGGAAATACACCGCGGCCTCGCCCGCATGGAGCAACGCCTTGAATCCCTCGAGACGCTGATGGCGGACCGTGAACAGGAACCCTACTCAACCCGATAGCATCACGATGGTGCACCGCGACAGGCATGCCGCGGTCCTGCGTGTGGGAAGGAGTGTCGAATGGACGTAGCTGCAATGGGCGTGTTGATACCCCTGGTGGCGGTATCCGGAATCATTCTCATCGTCATCCTCCGGATACTGGTGGGCGCGCTCCGGATCATCAAGGGCGACGCCGGGGGCACCAGCGGCGCAGGCCAGCCCGACGAAACCCGACTGATACAGGACATCTACCACGGCCTGCTCAAGATGGAGGAGCGCGTGGAGGCCCTCGAGACCTTGTTGCTCGAACGGGAGCGTAAAGGAGACGTTCAATGACCCCGGAAGAAGAAGGACGCTCGCCCGAGGATTGGCGGGAAGTGCAGCGCCGCGCGCGCGAACTGCAGCGCGAGGCCGAACGGCTCCGCGCCGAAGAACACCGCCGCAGGGCCCGCACCCGCCGCAGCGAAGAACGGCGACATCGGCAGGAAGCCTGTTGCCCCCGCCCGCTGTACCGGTCTCGCCATGGGCGCCTTTTCGGTGTATGCAAGGGGTTCGCCGATTACCTTGATTTCCCCGTAACCTGGCTGCGCGTCCTCACGGTTCTGGCCGCAATCTTTCTAGGAATCTGGCCCGTCATTATCGCCTATATCGTGGCGGCGCTCGTCATGAAACCCGAACCTGTCATCCCCTTCCAAGAGGACAGCGAACAGGAATTCTACAACTCCTACGTCAGCTCGAGGAGCATGGCCCTGTCGCGGCTCAAACGCACCTACGACAACCTCGAACGCCGCATCCGGCGCATCGAGACCATGGTCACTGCCCGCGACTACGACTGGGAACGCCGCCTGAACGAGCGCTCATGACCGTCAATGCGACTCTGGGCCGTCGCCCTGCACAACGCAAGGCCTGAAATGGAACGCGCCGCGGCGCCATCCCGATCGTCTGGCGCTGTCGTCCCGAATGAACCATACCGTCAATTTGAACGAACGTGAGGAGCCCGGCCCACAAGCGCTATCCCGGATTTTTCACACCAACAGCCCGTTTTCCCTGTCGCTGCATAAAGGTATGCGCCGCACGAAGTGGTATCCTTCATTGCCCGCGGGTGTGAAAAATCCGGGTTAGACCCCGGTTGCGCTCCTTGGCAGGAAGAAAGGTATGGAAATCCTGCAACAACCCCATACGGCGCGCGAGATTGGCTGGAATGACCGCTCCTGGAAAACCGGTGACCGCCGCGTCTGTTTCGTCGGGCTTTACCGATATCGCGCGTTGACGTATCATCTATTCGCCTCGTTGGTGAGGCTCAAGTGGCTCTTGCACTCCATCTATCCCAAATGGAGACAACAAGATCCCTCCAAAGAGGTCCTTCTTGTCCAGCGAACGAAGGTCAGAAAACCTTTGACAAACCGCACGGTGTCATTCACGATCAAAGAATTATGTCCGGACGGATGAAAAACATTGATTGGTATCATCTGATTCGTTCCGTATCCCTTTCGACTTTCGCATTCGGCGTGGCGGCCTTCGCTCAACCACCACGTGTCGAGGAACTTTGGTCACACGCCACCATCTACCGGGATGAATGGGGCGTCCCCCATGTTCAGGCGGACAATTTCTTCGCGATGAGTTTCGCGTTCGGTTACGCGCAGGCTGAAGACCACATCGAGGGCATGTTGAAGGCCTACCGTGTGGCGAACGGCCGCGCCGCGGAAGTATACGGCCCCGACTACGCGATCTCCGACGAGTTTTCGCTCAAGATGGGCCACGCCGACTACGCGAGGGCGGCCTACGCCCTTGTCGATCCCATTACGCGCGACCTCTGCGACGGGTTCGCCATGGGCGTGAATGCGTGGCTGGTCGAACACCCGCGTCACGCGCCGGAGTGGGCCGACGGCATGCGCCCGGAGGATATCCTGGCGTTGATGCACTGCTACCTGATGAGTCACGCGCCGTTCGATCTGCCCGACGTGTTCGCGCGTCCCCCGGCCTCGCGCACGGGCAACGCATGGGCGGTCGCGCCGAGCCGGACAAACAACGGCGACACCCTGCTCGTCATCAATCCGCACACCGACTATCGGGGCCCCTTTCAATGGTACGAAGCGCAACTGACCTGCGGTGAGTTCAACGTCTCCGGCGCCACCCTCTACGGTCTGCCCGTCATTGTGCAGGGGCACAACGGCATATTGGGCTGGGCGTTGACGCCGAACTTTTCCGACTTCGCCGACGTGTACGCCGAACCCGATCCGGAGTACGCGTACGCGCCGAAAAACCCCGCCAATCCCACGGGCCGCCGCAACACCGCGATGGATGCGGACACCGCGCGTTACCTCGAGATGGTGGCAAATTCGAGACTGTACTACGTGAAAACTCCCGGCGGGCTTGAGCCGCGCCAGGTGCCGTTCCTCGACACGCCGCGCGGCCCGATTATCGGGCAATACAACGGCCGGTTCTGCTCGTATCTCGTGGGCGGCTATCGCGATTTCGGCGCGGTGCGGCAACTGTTCGAGATGGGCAAGGCGGGAAACCTCGCCGACTTTCAGCAGGCCCTCGCGCTGCACCAACTGCCTTGTTTTCACGTCGTTTATGCCGATCGAGAGGGCAACATCTTCTATCTTTACAACAGCAAGGTGGGACAAAAGTTCACGCCGCCCATGCAGCAACAGCGCGCCGCACTCGCGCAGGCGGGCCTTGCGAATCCGGGAGAAGTGGTGAACTGGTCCGCGCCGGTGCCGGGGGATAACCCGAAACTCGCGTGGGGAAACCTCATCCCGCCGAGCGAGCTGCCCGCTGTCACGAATCCCCCTTCGGGATATGTGCAGGCTTGCGGCAATCCGCCGTGGGCCGCGACCGAAAAAACCGGCATCGATCCGGCTGCGTTTCCCCCTTGGTTTGCGCAGGACGCAGACTCGTTCCGCGCGGTCCGGGTTCGCCGTTTGCTCACGCTGGGACGGCCGTCGTTCGAGGAATCGCAGGCGATGCTATACGACGTGTTGTCGCCGATCGCGATCATCACGGTGCCCAAACTGATCGAGATGGCCGACAAACAACCGGAACTCATCGCGAAGGCGCACCCCGACCTGCCCGCCGGGTTGGATGTCTTAAGAAACTGGAACTATGTCGCCGAACCCTCCAGCGAAGGCATGACGTTTTTCCATGTGTGGTGGTCGGCACTCTGCGGCATCGCCCGCGGCGTTCCCCCGTACCAACTCGTTCGCACGTTGAACGCAAGCCCCGCCGAATTGCAGTCGGTGTCGTTGCGGGCGGCCGAAGAGGCGGCGCGGCTCATGCGCAGCGAGTTTCAATCGCTTCAGGTCCCCTGGGGCGATGTGCATACCCTCGACCGGGGAAGCAAGTCCATCCCCGCGCCGGGGGCGGCCTCCGGCGAACCCTTGTTCATTGCGTCGGATTTTGTGTTCGAGGAAGGCAAGTGGCGCG
>BTUX01000106.1:0-14635 GCA_045863315.1 Candidatus Hydrogenedentota bacterium
CTACCGTCCTGCGCCCCGCTGGGGCGGAGAGGAACCCTAGCGACCCGCATCCCGACGAGGCCGTCAAACTGCGCCCCGCTGGGGCGGGGAGGAACTTCCTCGCCATCACCCATTGTGGTTTAGCCCGGATTTTTCACACCCGCGGGCAATGAAGGATACCACTTCGTGCGGCAGATACCTTTATGCAGCGACAGGGAAAACGGGCTGTTGGTGTGAAAAATCCTCACCCGATTGACTTCTATGCTATCTCCTGAGCGTTTCTCACCAGTCGCTCCCGTCATCGGGAGCGACTGGTGAGAAATGCGGGCTAAGCAAGTCCCGCACAACCAAGGATAACGGACACATCTACCGCGCAGGTCACGCGACTGCAAGAAGTGTCCGTTGCGCGAACGCCGCGTTCCGCCGTCGGCCAACGCACGAAGTGTGTTGATACTCGACGGTCACGCCGCGCTGCTGCGCGCCCGCCGCAAACACGCGCAAGCTTGGAACGATGTCATGCGCACCGCATAAGCACGACACCGCCGGCTCTTCATTTCAGGCGCCGGTGCGAAGGTGCATGCTTTTGAGGCGGGAGAGTTGGAGGAGGCCGTATTTGGAGAGGCTGCAGCCGCGGCCGGTGTCTTTTACGCCGGTCCAGGGCAGGCCGGGGTCGCAGTAGTCGCAGCGGTTCATGAAGAAGGTGCCGGTGTCGATTTGTTCGCCGATGCGAATGGCGCGTTGGAGATCGGAGGTCCAGATGGAAGCGGTCAGGCCGTAGGGGCTGTCGTTCATAAGGCGGACGGCTTCGTCGTCGCCGGCGACTGCGCGGATGCCGATGACGGGCCCGAAGCTTTCCTCCTGCATGAGGGACGATTCTTGGGGCGCGTCGATGACAACGGCGGGGGGCGCAAACCAGCCCCGCGACGGCATATCGAAATCGTAGGCTGACACGACTTGTCGGCCGCCCCTGCGCACGGCGTCTTCCACTTGTTCGGCGAGGAACGCCGGTGCGCTTTTCGTGGCCATAGGCCCGAGGGTGGTGCCCGGGGCAAGCGGATCGCCCGGCACGCAGTACGCTTTGGTTTTGTCGATATAGGCATCGACGAAACGGTCATACAGGGGTTGCTCGACGTAGATGCGCTCGATCGCGCAGCACGATTGGCCGGCGTTGAAAAACGCGCCGTCTACACAATTCTCCACGGCGGATTCGAAGGGCGCGTCGGCGCAGACGTAGGCGGGATCTTTTCCGCCGAGTTCGAGTCCGATGTTGATGAACCGGTCGGCTGCAGCGCGGACCATGTCGTGCCCGCCGCGGGTGGAACCCGTGAACGACACATAATCCACGCCCGGGTGTTTCACGAACGCCTCGGCGACGTCGTGTCCCGCAACGACGTGTTGGACGAGGTGTTCCGGCGCGCCGGCGCGGTTGAATGCGTCCTCGAAGGCCTGTCCGCACAGTGGAGTCTTACTGGAATGTTTGAGAATTACGGCATTTCCCGCGAGGACCGAGGGCACGACGACATTGACGGCGATGAGGAGCGGGTAGTTCCAGGCCGCGATATCGAACACGACGCCGAGCGGCTCGTGCCGGATGTAGCGGGTGAAGCCGGGGATCTCGGGGACATACTCGTCCGCCAGCGTTTGCGGGGCGATGCCGATCATGTACTCCGCGCGTTCGACCAGCCGTTTCACCTCGCCGAGCGCGTGCGCCTTCGGTTTTCCCATTTGCCGCGAGATATTCGTCGCGACGTCGTCCGCCATGGCGTTGAACTGCTCGACGAAGCGTTTGCATAAGTTCACCCGCTCGTCAATGGTCGTGCTACGCCATTCGCGGAACGCGTTCCGTGCGCGCGATACGACGGCATCGACCTCGCGGACGGGCAGAAGCGGCAGTGTGAACTCCACCTGTTCGGTGAAGGGATTGATGACGGACAACTCCCGTGCGCTCATGACAGACTCCTGGGGCCAGACGCCGAACGCCCCCGCGCGAGTTTTGGTTCGGCGCGGGATCGCGCCGGACGGCGGTCGACGGGGGCGCGGACTATTTATTTCCCGTATTCCTGCAGGACGATGTTCTTAAACGAAAGATCGGTTTTCGGGTCATGCCCCTGGAGGTGGATTGTGCCCGGGCCGGGAACGTAGCCGTTTTTGCCGTCGTTGTCTTTTTGGACGGGCCGCATGTCGGTGAAGTCGCTGGCCAGGTATCCGTCAATCCATACGGCCGCATGATTGCCGTCGCACACGATAGTCTTCTTGAACCATTCGCCGTCGGTTGAGACGACCTTTCGCGCGGGTTGGTTGCCGTAATTTCCGCCGGTGCCGAAGTCGACGGGTTTGGTACGGTCCTCGCCCTGCCACTGGTTGCGGACCTGCGATTCGTAGCCTTTCCAGAACACGCCGACCGGGCCGCGGTAGAACACGCCGCTGTTCAAGTGCTGGCCGTTCGAGATGATGTCGAGTTGCAGCACAAAGTCTTTGTAGGTGCCCGCGGTTTCGATCTGGCCGTTCCCGTTGGTAATGTTGAGCGCGCCGTCAACGACTTTGAACACGGACTGGCGCCCCGGAATGATGTTCCAGCCGGTCAGGTCTCTACCGTTGAAGATGGGCTGTAGATTCAACGGCTGGAGCTTTACATCGGAAACGGCGAGTTTGACGCGCCGCTCCCAGGGGCTCTGGAAGCCGTGGCCGTAGTAGTGAATGCTGATGTATCCGTGGGGACGCGAGCCTTCGAGCGGCACGTTTTTGCCGTCCACCATCGCCGACAGATTATCGCCGGAGGCTTCGACTTCGACGGTATGCCACTCGCCCTTGCCGTCCTTCGGCTCGCTCACGAGCAGCACCGCGGATCCGTTTTCGCTGGGGTGTCCGTCGAGTGCGGCGCGCACGCCGATGCCGACGCTGTCCTCCGGAGAGACGCGGACTTTGAGCGACAGTTTGAAATCCTTGAACTGGCTAGTGGTCGCCAGTTGGCCGCCCGTGCCCGATTCGCAGACGATGTTGCCGGCGCTGGCCTCAAACGCGGCGTCACCGAGCGAATTCCAGCCGAACAGGGTTTCGCCGTCGAACAGGTTAATCCAGCCCGCGGCGATTTCGTCCTTCGTCAGTTCGGCCGACACGCCCGCCGAAACCAGGCACAGGGTGGCGCCGACTACCATTCCTCTCATCCACCGAGCACGCATACGCACACTCCTTTCCGCTAGATATCCGGATCCGAATTACGGGTTCGATGCACCCTCGCGCACACGCTGCGCGAAAGGGAAATCATAACGGTCGAGGGGCCTGTGCGTCCAGCGGCGCGCCACGATTGGCGGGGAGCGAGAACAATCGGACCGCGAAATGACGGCAAAAGGCGCCGGGCGCGTTCGTCACGGTTTGTGTTTGTGGGAATCGAATTCCGCCGCGCGGGCCCCGATGGTCTTTCCCGCTTGGATCTGGCAGATGGCGAGGGCCAACGCGTCGGCGGCGTCGTCCGGTTTGGGAGGTTTATCAAGGTTGAGCAGGATTTTCACCATCTCTTGGACTTGATGTTTGGCGGCCTTGCCATAGCCGACGACCGCGTTTTTTACTTCCAAAGGGCTGAACTCGCCGATGGGTTTGCCGGCGAGCGCGCCGGCGAGCGCGATCACGCCGCGGGATTGCGCGACCGATATGCCGGTCGTAATGTTACGGGAAAAGTAGATGCGTTCGACGCTGATCGCGTCCGGTCGATGCACTTCGATGAGCCGCGAGACGTCCTCGAAGACGGACTTGAGGCGCGCGGCGAAGTGTTCGCCCGGGGGTGTGGCGATCACTCCGTGCGCGATGTGGGTAAGCCGGGCGCCCTTGCCCTCGACCACGCCGTAGCCGGTGGTCGCGGTGCCGGGATCAAACCCGATAACCCGCATTACGCCATGGCCGCGGCCATCTCCTGTTCGGAGATGTCGAAGTTGGCGTAGACATTCTGGACGTCGTCGTGGTCTTCAAGACTTTCCATCAGGCGGAGCACGGCGCCGACGTTGCTGCCTTCGACCTTGACGGTCGTTTTCGGCTGCATCGTCAGCGTGGCTTCTTCGGGTTTGATGCCGGCCCTCTCCAGTGCTTCGACCACGGCGTGCAGTTCCGACGCCTCGGTCTGTATCTCATAACGGTCGCCTTCCGTATCCACGTCCTCCGCGCCGGCCTCGACCGCCTTCTCGAAGATTTCATCGTCGGTCAGGCCGGACTTCGCGACGGTGATGATGCCTTTGCGCTCGAAGTTCCAGCTGACGGCGTTGGCCTCGGCCATGCTGCCGCCGTTCTTGGTCAGGAGATGTCGGATCTCGGCGACTGTGCGGTTCTTGTTGTCGGTCAGTACATCGATCAGGATGGCTACGCCCGCCGGCCCGTATCCCTCGTACCGCGTCTCCTCATAGACGACGCCCGGGATTTCGCCGGTACCTTTCTTGATGGCGCGCTCGATGTTCTCCTTGGGCATGTTCTGTCCCCGGGCCGCCAGCAAGACCGTCCGCAGTCGCGGGTTCGCCGCCGGATCGCCGCCTCCGAGTTTGGCCGCTACGGTGATCTCCTTGGCCAGCTTCGAGAAAATCTTTCCGCGCTTGGCGTCCAACGCGCCCTTCTTGCGTTTGATGGTGCTCCACTTGCTGTGACCGGACATGGCTGATGAAGTCTCCGAACTGCCTGACAGATTGCGAATAGAGAATGTATTGATGGCCCGCTCGAAAAGTATATCAAGGGGACCGCATTCTCCGCAATCGGGCGCCCACAGGTTAAGCGGCCGCATCTCGACTTGGCGACCCCGAGTCGGTGCCGCGGAGTTGCCAATCGTGTGCGTTGTATGGCGCAATAGTGGCGGGGGCAGGATCGTACAAATCGGAAGGTCTCGCCATGGCAGAGCCGCTCAGCATCCCCGTGTGGTACTACCAGCATCACGACGCCGACTTTTCCCTTGCCGTGCCCGAGGAAGGGTTTGGGGGTTGGAAGAAGACGCGACTCGATTTTGCGCCTGACCACACCGGCGTGGTGGTGATGCACGCGTGGGACTGCGGCACCGAGGAGCAGTATCCCGGGTGGCACCGGGCGGTGCCCTACATCCCGCGAGGCGCCGAGGTGTGCTGGCGGGTGTTTCCGGGTCTGCTATCGGCGGTGCGCAAGTCGCCGCTGCCGTTGATGCACGTGGTCAGCAGCGCGGGGTATTACAAGGACCTGCCCGGTTACAAGAAGGCATGCGACCTGGCGGGACCGAATGCCGAGAAGCTTGAGACGATTCCTTCCGATCCGGTCCGGGACGCGCTGTCGCAGTTTCGAAACGACCACGTGTTTCCCGGCAAACACAACGTGCCCGATATTCAAAAGGGGTTTTCCCGTCTCGACTTCGATCCGAACGCGCGCCCGCTCGATGATGAGTACATCTGCGAGGACGGGCTCCAACTGTTCGCGGTGTGCAAGCACCTCGGCGTGAACCATCTCATCTATGCGGGGTTTGCCATCGACGGATGCCTGTTGATCTCGCCCGGCGGCATGGTGGACATGAACCAGCGAGGTTTCATGTGTTCCGCATTCCGGCAAGCCGTCGTTGCGATCGAGAGCAAGGAGTCCGCCCGCAATCAGTTTGCGAAGGAAATCGCCCTATGGCGCGTCGCGTTGCTATTCGGGTTTGTGTTTGACGTGGACGATTTCATCGGTGCGCTTCAGCCGATTTCGGAGGCGTAGCGATGCGGCAACATGATTCGTTGCAAGGCAAGATAGCCGTCGTTACCGGGGCGAGCCGTGGTATAGGGCGGCATATCGCGCGGGCCCTGCACGAGGCGGGGGCGCAGGTCGCCATTACGGGACGGGACGGCACTACGGTCGAAGCATCCGCGCGCGCAATTGGGGCGCGGTGCCAGCCGTTCGTGTGCGATCAGCGCGTTCCCGCGGCGATTGACGCGATGGCGACCGCGGTCATCCAACGGCTCGGCGATCCCGATATCCTCGTCAATAACGCGGGAATCTTCGCCGGCGGGTATGTTGCCGAAATGACGCTGGAAAAATGGAATGACGTGATCTCGACGAATCTCACCGGCGTATTCCTCACCACCAAGGCGTTCTTGCCCGGAATGATTAAGAAGGACCGGGGCGACATCTTCATGATCAGTTCCATGAGCGGCAAGAAAGGGGATGCCGGCACGTCGGCGTACAACGCCAGCAAGTTCGGGCTGCAGGGATTTTCACAGGCGCTGTGCTACGAGGTGCGCAAGTCGAACATTCGCGTAATGGTGTTGAACCCCAGCAGCGTGGACACGGGGGAAGATGCGGGACCGCCCCACGGGGCGGGACTGTACCTCCATGCGGCGGACATCGCTTCGACGATTGTGCATCTAGCGACGTTGCCGGGCAGGACACTGTTCCGCGACATGGATATCTGGGGAACGAACCCCTAAGGTCTGGCTTGGGCTGCACACCCTGCCTACGCAGCTCAACATACCCGAACGCGCCCCCCCGCGGGGAAAGCGTATCCTCCCGCAATCGGCGAGGTTCGCGGCCCCCTCGTTCAGGGATGGCCGGTGGATTTACATCTTCTGCATCATCTGCAGGAAGTCGCTGTTGGTCTTGGTCTTTCGAAGTTTGTCCACCAGAAGTTCGGTAGCCTCGGTGACGGACAGCGGACTGAGCACTTTGAGCAACAGCCAAATGCGCTGGAGTTCGTCGTCCGGCACCAGCAGCTCCTCTTTTCGGGTGCGCGACTTGAGCACGTCGATCGCCGGGAACACGCGTTTCTCCATCAGCCGGCGGTCGAGATGGATTTCCATGTTGCCCGTGCCCTTGAACTCCTCGAAGATAACGTCGTCCATGCGGCTGCCGGTTTCGATGAGCGCGGTGGCCAAGATGGTGAGGCTGCCGCCTTCTTCGATGTTCCGCGCGGCGCCGAAGAACCGCTTGGGCCGCTGAAGCGCGTTCGCGTCCACACCGCCGGAAAGGACCTTGCCGCTCGCGGGAACAATCACGTTGTAGGCGCGCGCGAGCCGCGTGATCGAATCCAGCAGGATGATCACGTCGCGCTTGTGCTCGACCAGGCGTTTGGCCTTTTCGAGCACCATGTCGGCGACCTGCACGTGGCGCTCGGGCGGTTCGTCGAACGTCGACGCAATAACTTCGCCCTTGACCGAACGCGACATGTCGGTGACTTCTTCGGGGCGCTCGTCGATGAGCAGAACGATCACGTGGGCTTCGGGGTGATTGTGCGTGATGCTGTTCGCAATCTTTTGCAGCAGCACCGTCTTGCCCGTGAACGGCGCGGCCACGATCAGCCCGCGCTGTCCTTTTCCGATGGGCGAGATCAGGTCCATGATGCGCATCGCGATCTCTTTGGGTTCGGTTTCGAGCTTGAGCCGCTCGTTCGGGTGAAGCGGCGTCAGGTTGTCGAACAGCACGCGTTCGCGCGCCACTTCCGGGCTCTCGTAATTGACCGCCTCCACTTTGAGCAGCGCGAAGTACCGTTCGCCTTCCTTCGGGGGCCGCACATGTCCTTGGATGGTGTCGCCGGTGCGCAGCGCGAACTTTCGAATCTGCGAAGGGGAGACGTAGATGTCGTCCGGTCCGGGCAGATACGAGTAATCGCCGGAGCGCAGGAACCCGAACCCATCGGGAAGGATCTCGAGGGTGCCTTCTCCGTACAGCGACCCGGCATTGACGATGCGGGTCTGCAGGATCTTGAAGATCAGGTCCTGCTTTTTCAGGCCGCTGTAGCCGTCGATGTTGAGCTCGCGCGCGGTGTCCAGCAGTTCCTGCATGGTCATGCGCTTGAGATCGGCGATCGAGATTTCCGGCCCCGAGGGCTGCAGGTCGGTGTTGTCGTTTTCCATCTCGTCGGCGACGTCAATGATGCCGCCGCCGGGGCGATGCGGGCCGCGGTGCGGGTCGCGGTTGGGCCGGCCGCCGCCCCCGCGGTGCTGGCCCGGACCCATGCGCTTGCCCATTTTCCGGCCTCGTCCTTTGTCATTCATGTTATGGTTCCGCAGTGTTCTACCCTTTCGAATGTCGCATGCCCCAGGCATGCTGAGTTGGATCCGTGAACCCTACTTGCCGCAGGAAGGGCTTTGCCCCGGCCCGCGCGTATTCGCGGATGGTTTCCCCTTAGTGGATTTCCGCCCAGTGGTTGCCGATGGCGACGTCGACCTTAACCGGCACCTCGAGCGGGAACGCTTCCTCCATCGTCTTCTTCGTCAGTTCTGCCACCTCCCCGGCGTCGGCGGCCGGCGCCTCGACCACCAACTCGTCGTGGACCTGCAGGATCAGCCGCGAGTCGGCGCCTTCCAGTGCGCGATCCAGGCGCACCATCGCGACCTTGATAATGTCCGCGGCGCTGCCCTGTACGGGCGTGTTGATCGCGACACGCTCGGCCGCGCGCTGGACCGTCTGGTTGCTGCTTGCCAAGTCCGGCACGTAACGCCGCCGATTCAGCAGCGTCGTCACGTACCCGAGTTTCCGGGCCTGCTCGAGCGTCGCATCGATCCAGCGCCGCACCCCCGGGTACTTCTCAAAATACTGATCGATGAACCGGGCGGCCTCGGCGGTCGATATGCCCAGGCTTCGGGCGAGGCCGAAGGCGCCCATGCCGTAAATGACCCCGAAATTAACCGCTTTGGCCTGCCGCCTCATTTCGGGGGTGACGAAGCCGGGCATGACCCCGAACACCCTGGCGGCGGTTTCCTCGTGGATGTCCGCATCGTTGAGGAAGGCTTCCTTGAGGTGCGGATCGCCGGAGAGGTGCGCCAGGACCCGTAATTCAATTTGCGAGTAATCGGCGGAGATCAGTCTGTCGCCGCGCCGCGCGGGCACAAACCCTTCGCGAATCCGCCGGCCGATTTCCGTTCGAATCGGGATGTTTTGCAGGTTCGGGTCGCTGCTCGACAAGCGCCCCGTCGCTGCCACGGCCTGATTGAACGATGTATGTATTCGCCCCGTTTCCGGATGAATGAGTTTGGGAAGCGCCTCGATGTAGGTGCCACGCAACTTCTCGAGCGCGCGAAACTCCAGGATCTTCTCCGGCAGCGGATGCTCGCGAGCCAACTCCTCGAGCACGTCAACGTCGGTCGAGAATCCGGTCTTGGTCCTTCGGACGGGTTTCAGCCCCAGCTTGCCAAACAGAACCTCTTGAAGCTGTTTGGGCGAGTTGATCTGAAACGGTTCCCCGGCCGTCTCGTGTATGTCGTATTCGAGGGCCCGAAGGCGCTTCTCGACTTCGCGCTGCAACTCCTCGAAAACCGCGACGTCGATCGCGACCCCAGCCAGTTCCATTCGGGCCAGGACTCCGATCAGCGGGATTTCGACTTCATTGAAGAGGGCCTCTAGCCCCCTTTCCCGGAGGAGCGGACGGAAGACTTCGGCGAGCCGCCATGTCACGTCCGCATCTTCACACGCGTACGTACACGCGCTGTCAACGGGAACGGTGTCGAAGGTTACCGCTTTTGACCCCTTTCCAATCAAATCGGAGATAGGGATCAGCTTGCGATTGAGGTAGTGCAGACTAACTTCATCCAGATTATGCCTCATCCGCGAGGGGTCTGTCAAATACGATGCAACCATGGTATCCATGGCAACCCCGGCCAGCCGGACGCCCGCCCGCTCCAGTACGATCATGTCGTACTTGATGTTATGGCCGATCTTGGCGATTGCCGGGTCCTCGAGCAGGGGTTTGAGCAGATTCAGGGCCTTGGCCTTGGTGAGCGGCTCGGGGGGGGGCTTCGTCCCCGGCACGGCCATGGCCTCCGGTTTATGGCCCACGGGAACGTAGTACCCTGTGTTGGGACGGCAACTCATCGAAATACCGACGAGTTCCGCCCTCATGGGATCGGTCGAGGTGGTCTCCGTATCGACGGCCATCGCGCCGGCGTCCCGCATTTCCTGAATGACCACGCGCAGGGCCTCCTCGGTGAGCACGAGTTTGTACTCGGTTTCTTCGCCCGCGCTCGTGGGCTCGTTGCCGGGCACAAGTTCGTCGAGGAGCGACTGGAACTCGAGTTTGCCGAAAATCTCGCGCATCTTGTCCTGATCGAACTCGCGCGCGCGGCAGTCGTCGATGGACACCGGCAGGTCCACGTCGGTTCGGATGGTGACCAAATCGCGGCTCAGCAGGGCCAGCTCGCGATCTTCGATCAACCGTTCCTTCTGCTTTCCCGAAAGTTCCTCGATGTGTTCGTAAATTCCCTCGATGGTCTTGTATCTTTCGAGCAGGGACTTCGCGGATTTCGGGCCGATGCCGCGCACGCCCGGCACGTTGTCCGACGTATCACCCATCAGCCCCAGCGCATCGATCACGTGGTTCGGCGGAACACCAAACCGCTCCAGCACCTCGTCCGGCCCAATCCATTGTCCCTGGTCGCCCTTGCCGGGGTCGAACACGCGGACCTTGTCCGTCACGAGTTGCAGCATGTCCTTGTCGCCGGTGACCAGTACGGCTTCCATACCGGCGGCCTCGGCGCGGCGGCCCAAAGTCCCCATGACGTCGTCCGCCTCGACGCCGGGGTGCATGATGATGCGGATGTTCAAGGCCTCAACGAGTTCGTGCATGAGCGGAAACTGCGAGGCAAGGTCCTCAGGGGTTTCCTGGCGCGTGGCCTTGTAGACGGCGTAGAGGTCATCGCGAAAGGTCTTGCCGGGGGCATCGAATACGACCGCGATGTGGCTGGGCTTTTGCTCGCGTAGGATCTTGATCAGCATGCGGGCGAAGCCGTAGACGGCATTGGTGGGTTGCCCCTTCGAGTTCGACAGGTTGCGAATGGCGAAAAACGCGCGGTAGGCAAATGCGCTGCCGTCGATAAGGAACAGCCGCTCAGCCATGGGCGCCTCGCATGGCCGCCTGCAATACGAGTTCGGCGGCGCGCCGGCTTGCGCCGGGTCCGCCCAACGCGGCCCGCAGCGCGGCGAGGTCCGCGAGCGCCTGCGTGCGGCGCGGCACGTCGGCGATGAGTTCAAGGGCATCGGGAAGGATACGTTTTGCAGTGGCCTCGTGTTGAATGTATTCGGGCACAATGCGTTTTCCCGCGAGGATATTGACCATGCCGATATGGGCGACCCGCACGAGGGCGCGGGCGAGCCAATACGTCACCGGCGCAACTTTATAGAGAATGACCATAGGCACACCGAAGAGCGCGGCCTCGACCGTAGCCGTACCGGAAGCCACGAGGCAAAAGCGCGCGCCGCTCAGCAGTTCGTAAGTATTGCCGACCGTCGTTTCGAGGGGAAAATCTCCCGCCATCGCGCGGATCTGCGCCTCCCGCTCGGCGTCCACGCAAGGCGCAACGAACCGCGCGTCGGGATAGGTTTCGCGAATCCCTCGAGCGACCTGAAGCATGACGCCGAAGATCCGCTCGATTTCCTGCCTGCGGCTGCCGGGCAGCAACCCGATGACCGTGCCGCCTCGATACACGCCGGTGATCTCGGTTGCGGCAATCTGGTCGAGTAACGGATGGCCGACGTAGGTGCAATCGACGCCGAGCGACTTGTAAATGCCTTCTTCAAAGGGGAGTATCACGAGGACCTTGTCGGCGTTGCGGGCGATGACGTAGATGCGCCCGCGCTTCCATGCCCACACCTGCGGGCTGATGTACCAAACCACGGGGATGCCCAGCAAATGCGCGCGTTTCATCAGTTGCATATTGAAGCCGGGATAATCGATCACGACCAGGCAGTCGGGTGGATCGGTTTCGAATTCGCGGACGGTTTGTTGATAAAGATCCTTGAAAAACCCGAGGTGCCTGACGACCTCGACAAAACCCATAATCCCGCGGCTGGCGAGGTCCTGGCGCAGTTCCATGCCGGCGGCGGCCATGCGCGGGCCGCCATAGCCGACGCATTCGATCGAGGGGTCCAAGTCGCGGAGCGCACGTATGAGGTTTGCGCCGTGCATGTCGCCGGACGATTCGCCGGCCGAGAAGAAGATTCGTTTCACGTCTGTTTCCGAATGGAGTCGATAATCCGCTGCGCAAGGGTGAGCGCCGCCAACGCATCCTCGCCCGACACGAGCGGGCGGGTGCGAGATCGCACACAGTCCACAAACGACTCGAGTTCCCGTTTCAAGGGCTCCTCGCGGTGTACTTCGAGCGGATCGATCGAAATGAGGTCCATCGGCGACATGCCCTCGCGCAACGGCCCCGGCTTTTTGCGGTACACCAGCACTTCCTGCGCACTGTAGTCGGTCGAGACGTAGGCATCCGCGGAAAAAATCCGGATCTTCCGCATGCGTTCCATCGAGACCCGGCTGCACGTGATGTTCGCCACACACCCGGACGCAAAACGCAACCGCGCGTTGGCGATGTCCTCGGACTGGGAAAACACCGGCACACCGACGCCGTCGACCGACGCAACCTCGTCGCCGACGAGCGCCAGCACGATCTCGAGATCGTGAATCATCAGATCGAGCACCACGCTGACATCGTCGCCTCGGCTTGGATACGGGCTGAGGCGGTGGCATTCGATGAACCGGGGACTTTTTACAGCGTCAATGAGCGCCACGACCGCTCCATTGAACCGCTCGACGTGTCCGACCTGTAACAGAGCGCCCCGGCCGGCCGCCCGGGCCACAAGGTCTGCGGCTTCGTCTGTGTCCGCGGCGATGGGCTTCTCAAGCAGTAGATCGACCCCGGCATCGATGAGTTCCAGTCCGACTTTATGGTGCGCGGTGGTCGGAACGGCCACGGACGCGGCGTCGATGCCCTGCGCCACGAGATCGCGAACGGACCCGAACCCGCGCGTCGAGAATTCCGCCGCCACGGCATCCCGGCGCTCGGAGTCAGTATCCACAACGCCGATGAGTTCCGCGCCGGGCAGGCCGGAGTACACGCGGGCGTGGTGATAACCGAGGTGGCCCACGCCCACAACGCCTACGCGCACCGGTTTCATGTGCGAATCCTTTGGCGATCCGGGATTACTTGGTGATTCCGCGGGTGGAATTCCGCACAAACTCGACGAAATGGGCCCGCTCGGGACTTGCCGGCACCTCGGCCTCGATGCGCTCGAGGGCCTGGGTCGTGTTCAGGGACGAACGATACATTATCTTGTACATCTGTTTGATCCGTTTCCGCGCAGCCTCGTCGAAGCCATTGCGCTGCAGCCCCACCTTGTTCGGTCCCGGCACGGCTGCGGGGTTTCCGTCGGTGATCATGTAGGGCGGGGCGTCGTTCCACAGGCGGGTCGTGCCGCCGACCATCGCCAGCGTGCCCACCCGGCAGAACTGATGGACGGCGACGAGGCCTCCGATGATCGCGCGGTCCTCGACCATGACATGCCCCGCCATGGCGACGTAATTCGCCAGAATCACGTAGCTGCCGAGATGGCAGTCGTGGCCGACGTGGGCGCAAGTCATTATCAGGCAGTTATCGCCGATGGTCGTCACTCGGTGCTCATCTTCCTCGCTTGAATGCGTGCTCGCGCTGACCGAGGCATGCTCGCGAATGACGTTGCCGTCGCCGATTTCGAGCCGCCCGATCAGGCCGGGTTTGTGCTTGAGGTCCTGCGACAACACGCCGATTTGCGCGCCGGAAAAGAACCGGTTGTTCCGGCCGATGATCGTGCGACCCTCGATCACGCAGTGAGGGCCGACGACCGTGCCCGGACCGATACGGACATGAGGCCCGATAATGCTGTACGGTTGGACCTCGACATCGCTGTCGAGTTCCGCCTTCGGGTCGATAACGGCTGTTGGATGTATCTTCATGGAACGCCGCGCCCAATCCTCACGAGCGAGCACCGTTCCGGCGGCAGGCGGGCCCACTATCGGTATGCATTCATCCCCTCTCTACCGTGCTTGGGAGAGTTACGGCTACCCCTACCCTCTTTCCAATCCGGGGGGCGCGCCCACGTGGCGCATGCGCGGAATGGAATCTGAAATCACCTTGGAAGGATGGGGACGCTCACTTGCTGCCAATCGGATAACACAACCCAAGGCGCAAATCAACTAATGGTATTGTAGGGGCATTCCGAAGCCGGACTCAAATTACGGCACAAGGCAATCGCACTTAGCCCGGATTTTTCACACCCGCGGGCAATGAAGGATACCACTTCGTGCGGCAGATACCTTTATCGTCACGGGCTCGAGCAGCCCTTTGAATTCGTCGGCCCGGCGGAGTAAAATTTTACTTTTGCAGCATTTCTGGAATCCGCTTCGTGGCGTGGGGAGTGGCGTGCGCGTTCCGCTACACGCATAATTCGTTTCATGGTCGGCTTTCGAGTCGGCTTCCGATTGGCGCGCGCGGAAACGGGGGCGGAGTTCCTTCGATACCTGTCGCCGGTCGCGGGCGGGGTGTGGCGCGGGTGAACGAGGTGAGTGATGCACCGATTTGGCCTTCCCATAGATAAGGCGGCCGTCAGCATTTTGCCGGGCGGCGCGTCAAAACAGGAAGCTCTGGACGTGCTGGTCGACGCGATCGCGGCGACGGGGGCGATCAGCGACGTGGAGGCATTCCGCCGGGCGGTCCGGGAACGGGAGACGGTGATGAGCACCGGGATCGGCTCCGGGGTGGCGATTCCGCATGTGCGCATTGATGCGGTAAAAAAGGCGACCGTGGGGGTGGGGATTTCGCACGAGGGGATTGAGTTCAATACGCTCGACAACAAGCCGGTGCACATTGTGGTCTTGTTCGCGATGCCGACGGGCTCGCAAAAGGAGTACCTTGGCCTCCTCGCGCAAGTGATGACGGCG
>BTUX01000107.1:0-14604 GCA_045863315.1 Candidatus Hydrogenedentota bacterium
CCCGAACCCGCCTTTGTTTTGGGCGCGCAGACTATACCCACAGGGGGGTGAGGGTGCAAGTCCGGCCGGCGTGGACGATTTTTTGGGCGCTGCCAAGTTATCTGCGATTGCGCGTCTCTACCCCACATCCTGTACGAGGCCGGTGTCCGACCAAACGGATCACGTCCATTCAACGCACAACGCCCTCAGCCAGCCGGACGCGGGCTGAGGGCGAGGTAATACGAGCAAATCCGTCTAGCCCGCATTTCTCACCAGTCGCTCCCGATGACGGGAGCGACTGGTGAGAAATGCTCAGGAGATAGCAGAGAAGTCAATCGAGTGAGGATTTTTCACACCACCTGCTCGTTTGCCCAGTCGCTGCATAAAGGTATGTGCCGCAAGAAGTTGTATCCTTCATTGCCCGCGGGTGTGAAAAATCCGGGCTAGTGGAAAGACTCGTTTTCGCCGTCCAAGATTCCGTATATCGTCTGTTGCGATTCGAAGTCGCGTCCGCCGCAAACGACCCACGACACGAGGTAGTCCAGCTCGTCCAAGCCGACTTCCCCATCGAAATGACTCAGGCGATCCATGATCATTTCCCGTTCCATCGGCCCAAGCAGACCATACAATTCCAAGCGTATCAGTGCGTTACGCGCTTCCTGCGAAAGCTTGTACTCCTCGAACAAGGACAAGGTCCGTGCCGACAGCGGCCGGTATTCCTCCAGAACCGCCCTCTGCGGAATGAAACGCGGGGCCACCATCTTCATGGCGGCGTCAATGTCCCGCTTCTTGAAACCCTGACCAACAAGCCAAGTGCGGATGCCATTCTCCGTGGGGATTACGTCGGGCTGTTCCTCGATTCGCTTTAGTATGACGTCGACGATCTTCGTAATCGACGATTTCATCCGGCGCTCCATATTACAGACTAGGATTCGGACGCACACGCGTCCCATGTCCATTATTGTAGAAGCGGGGAAGGCGCGTGTCAATCACTCCCGCAGGCGCACGGATTGTCGTTCCAGTCAGCACACAACAGCGCCGCCGGGATTGGCGGTCGTCGCCCTGCCGACCGTCATTGCAGTCGTTATCCGTTCAATGTATTGAAATGTTCCTGGATGGCGTTGGCCTTGTCCTGGTACTTCCCGGCCTTGGCTGCCTCGCCCATTTTGGCCTTCAGCTTGGCTACGGCGTGCAGCCGGACGGCAACATCGGGATGGTTCTCTCCGATCGTGGCCTGATGGATGCGTTTGGCGTGGGCCAACGAGTCCGCGGCCTCCTCGTAGCGCCCCAGCTCGGTATACAGAATTCCAAGGTTGGTGAGGGCCGTCGCCATGAAGGGATGCTCGCTCCGACCGCCGAGAAAGTGGACTTTTGCGGCCCGCTTGAGCAGGTTTTCCGCTTCGGCGAAGTTGCCCGCATCGGCGGCGAGCAGCGCGAGGCCGTTCAGTGCGCGGGATTTCTCCATGCTGTAGGGGTCCTTTTCCGTGATTTTGAGAGCGCGGCGGTACAGCGTCTCGACCTTTTCCTTGTTGCCCGCGACGTAGTGCAGGTCGGCAAGGTTGTTCAACGTAGCGGGAACGAACCGGCTGGCCTCGCCCAACTCCTCTTCGCGAAGGCACAGAGCCTTCTGGAGCGCCTCCTCGGCCGCGGGATAGTTCTGAAGCGCGGTGTACGTGCGGCCCAGAGCGTCAAACGTGAACGCGTCCCGATGCGCGTCGCAGGTCTCCAGCTCGGCCTTGGTAAGCAATTTCTCCGCATCGTGGTATTTCCCGGCATCGAACGACTCGATGCCCTGAAAATGGTATGAGATCCACAGATTCAATTCGGCATAGGCCGGCGCGGAACACATTGCAATCACGGCGGCACCAAGAAGTCGAGACGTACGCATCATGCGGTCCCCTTTTCGTTTTCGAAACATCGTTGCGCAAGTACCCGGTTGCGGGCGCTCGATATGGGGCCTCGCAACCGGCTCTTGCCAGACCACGCCAACGGAAGGCGGCACGCGCTGGATAACGCCCGTTTGGAGCGTACCTTTTCCGGGGCAATTCTAGTGCGAATGATACCAATCCGCGGCCAATCTGTCAAGAATTTTCCTTCACCGCATCGCCTTGGCTCATGTGCCGTAAGATTCCAATTCATCACGGTTTGGACACCCTGCCTCTGTTCGTTTACAATGCTGACTTTTCCAACATATCCGCACACGATTCGACACATCTGCGCACGAGGGCCAGATGTTGTAATGGATTTTTTTACAAGGACTTGAAATGGCGAACGGATCGAAATTCGAGCGTACCCTGGTCACCAGTGCGTTGCCGTATGCCAACGGCCACATTCACTTGGGCCACATCGCGGGCGCCTACCTGCCGGCTGACATCTACGTCCGGTACAAGCGGCTGCGCGGGGAGAAGGTGTTGTACGTCTGCGGGTCGGACGAGTACGGCGTGCCCATCACACTCACCGCGCTGAAGGAGGGGGTCTCCCCGCAGGAGGTCATCGACCGCTACCACTTCGCCAACGAGGAGGCCTACGCCCGCCTCGGAATCGCGTTCGACATTTACGGGCGCACCTCCTGGCCCTTGCACGTCGATACAACACAGGCCTTCTTCTCCCGACTGCTCGAGACCGGCCACATCGACGAACAGACCATCAAGCTATGGTACTCGGAACAGTCCCAAAAATTCTTGCCCGATCGATATGTGAAGGGGACCTGTCCGAAGTGCGGCTACGAGGATGCGACAGGCGACGAGTGCGAGAATTGCGGCGCGCAATACGCCGCGGACGATCTCGTCAATCCTCGTGTCAACATACCGGGCGATTGCTCGATGCCAGTCCTGCGCGATTCCGAGCATTGGTTCCTTCGACTGCAGGACTTCGCGAACGACCTTCGTCGGTGGCTCGACACGCACGGGGAGTGGCGAACGAACGTGAAGGGTATCGCCTATAGTTGGGTCAACGAATTGCGTTCGCGCTGCATCACCCGGGATACGGATTGGGGAGTCCCGATTCCGCTCGAGGGTCCCAAGGTCGAGGGCAAACGCATCTACGTTTGGTTCGACGCCCCCATCGGATACGTCACCAATACGCGGCAATGGGGAATCAACGTCAAACAGGACGCTCGGGCGTGGGAAGTGTGGTGGAAAGACGGGTCCACGCGGCTCATCCATTTTATCGGCAAGGACAACATCCCCTTCCACGCCGTGATCTTCCCTGCCATGCTGCTCGGGCAGGGCGACTACATCCTTCCCGACAACGTGATCGGAAACGAATACCTCAACATCTACAACCGCCAGACCGGCAAGGCGGAGAAGGGGTCGAAATCCAAGGGCAACATGATCAGCGTGCGATGGTTCGTCGACCGGTTCAGCCGCGACGCCATCCGCTATTACCTTTGCGCGATCATGCCCGAGGGCAAAGACGCGGCGTTCGACTGGGACGAGTTTCTCAACCGGTACAACGGCGAGTTGTGCGATGTCGTCGGCAACTTCGTGCACCGTTCGCTCACGATGACGGTCAAGAACTTCGACGGCAAGGTGCCGCAGCCCGGCGCGTTCGATGGTGACGACCGCGCGTTGCTCGATTCGCTGCCAACGCAGCTCGATGGCGTCGCGGAATCGCTCGAAAACTTTCGGTTCCGCCAGGCGGCCGAGCGGCTGATCGACATCGGGCGTAGGGCCAACGTGTACTTCGACACGAAGGCGCCGTGGACCACGCGCAAGACCGATCTCGAACGCACGGCGACGACTCTCTACGTATGCTGCCAGGTCGTTCGCACGCTATGCGCCGCGCTTGCCCCCTTTACGCCTGACGGCGCAGATAAACTCGCGCACACCCTCGGCATTACGCTCCCGAAAGGCGGCCCCGACGGCGGCGAAGACGGCTGGAACGCGACGAAAGCGGGAATCGCGCCGGGAAGTCTGCTCCAAACTCCTGAAGTGCTCTTCCCCAAACTCGACCCGGACGTGGTGGCGGGCTACGCCGCCGAACACGCGGAGGGGAAGGCGATTTGAATTACGAATGATGAATGACGAATTACGACGGAGCCCGGTGAACTACGGGATCGGAAACGATACTGCTCAAGGAGGACAAGAACCACGTAGCGCGTCCTGGAAACCGCCCCGGGGCTTGCTCTGAACGTTCGAAAGGACGGGGAATCTAATCAACTACACTAAATAATGGGAGGTTCGCTGGCCGCCGCCGCGGGGATACACCCCGCTCGACGAGCGGGGTGCTACAGTCGTGCCGATTTTGCCGAACGCGGCAGAGGCGCCAACGTACACTGCAGTCTTCATAGAGGACATTAATGCATGAAACGTGTTCTACGCATTTTCGTTGGGTTACCCCATCATAACGAATTCCGCCGTGTGGATTACGGAGATCTTCTTGATGAAATCGGTGGACATTTACGAGCGAACCTTTCAGTATTCACTGCGCACGTTCAAATTGTATGAAGCGGTTAAGCAATCCCGTCATAGCGCCGGTGATGTGCTTTGCCGCCAGTATCTTCGTTCGGCGACATCCATTGGAGCAAACGTACAGGAAGCACAGCATGCCGAAAGCAAGTCCGATTTCATTCATAAGTTAAGTATCGCCAGGAAGGAGGCGCGCGAGAGTCACTACTGGTTGCGACTGCTGTGCGAATCTGAAATCGTGGCGCCAAAGCGCCTGGCGCCACTGCTACAAGAAACCACCGAACTTATCGCCGTGCTCACTGGGATCATCCTCAGCGCGAAGAAAAAAAACGTGAAGTGAGATACTTTGTATTCGGTGACTGGACATTCTATCAGCATGCCCCCGTCGTTGTGTCGTTCATCGGCGCGATCCACAATTTCAATGTCACTTCCCTCTGAAGTTGTATGCCGAATGTTGGAAACAAGGACTCCGATCTCTGCGTTCTTGTAATCTGTCATTCGTAATTTGTCATTGCTTAACTATTCGACATGACCCGCAAATTCAATCCAACGGCGCTCGACCCCCAAAGCTACGCTCGGGCGGGTCTCCTCTCCACCCCTCACGGCGATTTCGAGACGCCGGCCTTCATGCCGGTGGGCACGCAAGGTTCAGTGAAAGCGGTTTCGCAGGAAGACCTTCGGGAGATTGAGGCGCAGATCATCCTGGGCAATGCCTATCACCTGTATCTGCGGCCGGGCACTGAGGTCCTGGAACAGGCCGGCGGATTGCACGGGTTCATGAACTGGGACCGGCCGATTCTCACGGATTCCGGCGGATTCCAGGTGTTTAGCTTGGGACACCTGAACAAAGTCACGCTGGAAGGGGTGACGTTTCAGAGTCACATTGACGGCTCCCGCCATTTCCTCACTCCGGAAAAGGCAATTGACATCCAGCTTTCCATCGGCGCCGACATCATCATGTGTTTCGACGAATGCACGTCGTATCCCACAACGCGCGATGCGGCCGCCGAGTCGATGCGAATGACCCTCGACTGGGCCGCGCGATGCAAGGCCCGCTGGCTCGAACGAGGGGGGGACGCACGGCAGGCGCTCTTCGGCATCGTGCAGGGAAGCACCTTCGAGGACCTGCGCCGCGAGAGCGCACAGCGGACCGTCGAACTCGATTTCCCCGGCTATGCCATCGGCGGCGTCAGTGTCGGAGAAAGCAAGCAGGAAATGCTCGCGGTCGTCGAGTGGACGGCGCCGCTGTTGCCGATGGACAAGCCCCGCTACCTCATGGGGGTCGGGACGCCTGAGGACATTCTGGATGGAATCGAGCGCGGGATTGACATGTTCGATTGCGTGATGCCGACGCGCAACGCAAGGAACGGCGCCTTGTTCACCAGCCGGGGACGAATTAACATCAAAAACCAGCAGTATCGGACTGATTTCGGCCCGCTCGATCCGGAGTGCGATTGCGTGGTGTGTTCGCGCTATTCCCGGGCCTACTTGAGCCATTTGTACAGGGCTGGTGAGATCTCGGCATTGCGGCTGAATACTTTACATAACCTCCGTTTTATGCTAGGATTGGTGGCTGCTGCGCGCCACGCCATTCAGGCTGGCCGCTTTCTGGAGTTCAAGCGGGAATTTCTCCAACGATATGCAGCTTCATAGGGATTCGCGCCCTGCGCGGCGAGTCCCGTATTCCGCTTCGTTTTCCGTCCCGGTAACGCAATGAAGCCCAGCGAGTTGGGGGTTCCTTCCTTTGTTTTCGGAGGGTGTACCGACGTGATGTGGGAATCTGTGAAGGTGCTGGCGATACAGGCCGCCGCCTATGCCGCCGCCGAGTCCGCGCCCGCGCCCGCGCCGGCACAGCAGGGTCAGGCGGACCCCATGAACATCCTGTGGATGATTTTGCCCTTTTTCGCCATCATGTATTTTCTCATGATCCGCCCGAACCAGAAGCGCGAAAAGGAGCGGCAGCAGATGCTGGCCAACCTGTCCAAAGGGGACAAGGTGATTACGACGGGCGGGATACTGGGGACGATTGTGGGCCTGAACGAGAAGTCCGTGGTGTTGCGCGTGAGCGAGGACCCCGCGGTAAAGATCGAATTCTTGCGCCAGGCGGTTTCCCGCGCGGTCAGCGACGTCAAACGCGACGAGAAGAAGTAGCCGGGCCCAACAGGCAGACGATACCGGGGGCGCGTGCGCGTCTCCGCGCGAACGGAGTCACGGATGAGAAAGAACTTGTACCGTACCTTACTCGTATACGGTGTGCTGTTCATCGCCGCCTTCTACGTGTATCCCACCATTGGCTGGATGACGCTGTCGGACGAACAGCGCCAGGAGCGGCTCAGTCGCTGGGCCAAGGAAGACACCGAGTTGGTCGACCGCGGCTACTGGGGCAAGACCTGGAAGAACCTGAAGCGCTGGGCCGAATTCGATCGCGACATGGTGATCAATCTCGGGCTTGACCTTCAAGGCGGCGTGCAGATGGTGGTCGGGATCGATTTCGAGAACATGGATCCCGTGCAAAAGCAGCGCTATTACGACAGGGGGTTGAACGACGCCGAGATTATCGAAGAGATGCAGCAACAGGTGTTGCAGCGCATCGAACGTCGCATCAACGAATTCGGCGCCAAGGAACCCATCATCCAGACGATGGGCACGCGGCAGATTCAAGTCCAACTGCCCGGTGAAAAGGACGTGGATCGCGCCAAGAAACTGGTCCGCGACACCGCCTATCTCTCGTTCCACATCGTCGCCGGCCCCGACGAGATGGCCGACACGTTCCGGAAGATCGACGAGCACTTCAAGGGCGATTTCGTTCCTCGTCTGCGCAGGCCGCCGCTGGGCGGAGAAGGATTGGCCCAAGTGCCGGCGGAGCAGATCGAGCAGGTCCGTAGAATGGTGGAGGAGGCGAAATCGGTGGAAGGGTTGATCCCGCCCGACCGGATGATCGCGTTCAGCCGCGAACCCAAGGCCGCCGCCGAAGACAAGAATTACCTCATTTATCTTCTCCACAAGGAAGCCATCATGACGGGCGACGGCTTGACGATGGCCGCCGCGCGCCCGGATGACCGGGTCGGCGGTAGTCGGTGGATGATCTATTTCAGCCTGAACGCGGAGAGCGGCGCGATTTTCGGTGATCGGACGGAACAGAACCTGAAACGGGCGATGGCCATTGTCGTGGACGGAGTGGTGGAATCGGCGCCGGTGATTCAGGATCGGATTACCACGGACGGCACGATTACGGGACATTTTAATCGCGAAGAAGCGGTGGACTTGGCAATCGCGCTCAATTCGGGTTCGCTGCCTGTCCCCGTCATTGAAGAACAGTCCGGCGTCGTCGGGCCGCGGCTGGGCGCCGACTCGATCCGCAAGGGCGTCGTCTCTTCGCTGGTCGGCCTTGTCGTGGTCATCACGTTCATGGTCTTGTATTACCACGTGGTCGGCATCGTGGCGTGCGTGGCCCTCATCTTCAATGGTCTGTTGATCCTGGCGGCGATGGCCTATCTCGGGGCGACCCTCACGCTGCCCGGCATTGCCGGATTGATATTGACCCTGGGCATGGCGGTGGACGCCAACGTCCTTATTTACGAACGCATGCGGGAAGAGCTGCGCCTGGGCAAGTCGCTCCTCGCCGTAATCGACAGCGGCTATTCGCATGCCATGAGCGCGATCTTGGACTCGAACGTGACGACCTTGATCGCCGCCGCCGTGCTGTTGCAGGTGGGAAGCGGCGCGGTGCAGGGCTTCGCGGTCACCTTGTCGATCGGCATTCTGACGACCCTTTTCACGGCACTGATCGTCACGCGCGCGCTCATTGATTTTCTGACCGGCATGAAGATGCTCAAACGCATCACCATGTTCCAGATTCTCCCGCCGGACACGAAGATCAAGTTTCTACAGGCGCGGTTCGCCGCCTTGGGCATCAGCCTCGTTCTCATCGTCGGCGGCTACGCAATCTTCGGAGTTCGCGGCAACGAGAATTTCGGCGTCGATTTCACGACCGGGACCAACCTGATCCTGAATGTGGCGTCCGATCAGAAGGTCGAGGTGGGCGATGTGCGGCAGTTGCTGCTGGACGCCGGTTTCGACGATCCCGCGGTGACGGATTACGAACAAACGGACACGTCGACTCAGAATCGGTACATGATTCACCTGGGAGAGGTGAGCGGGAGCGCCGTGGAAGGCGGCGAGGCGGTCGCCTCGGTGGCGCAACGCGTCCAGCAGACGCTCGCGCCGCTGGCCGGGGGCGACGCCGGGCGAATCGAGATCGAGAAGGAAGACATGGTGGGGCCGACCGTGGGGCGCCAACTCAAGTGGGACGCGCTCGAGGCCATGATCTATTCGATCATGCTGATCATCTGCTACCTGTGGTTCCGGTTCGAGTTGAAGTTCTCGGTCGCGGCCATCGTGGCCATCATCCACGACGTGTCCATCACGGTGGGGCTGCTGGCGTTGACGGGACGGCAGATTTCGCTGGGTGTCGTGGCCGCGATTCTGACGATCATCGGCTACTCGCTGAACGACACGATCGTCGTGTTCGACCGGGTGCGGGAAGACCTTAAATTGTATCGCGGACGGGGCATGAGCCTCATGGAGATCCTGAATGTGTCCGTGAATCAGACCTTGAGCCGCACGATCCTGACCAACTTTCTGACGTTGACGACCGTCATTGTGCTGCTGATCTTCGGCGGGAAGGTGATCAACGACTTCGCGTTCGCGCTTACCGTCGGCATCATTGCGGGCACATATTCGACCATCTACATCGCGAGCCCCGTCGTGTACTACTGGAACAAGTGGTTCCCCAAGGGCAAGGGCATCGTCCCCGGTCACGCGGAAAAAGACGAGGAACCGTCCGGCCGTCGCCGTAGACGCCGCCGCGCCGAACCGATGGAGAAGGAGCCGGTGGCGTAGCCCGGTCTGCGCCGCAGCAGGTACGGGGCGCCGCATATCCGTGGGGAGTCTTCTCTCGCAATGAACGCCGAACGGTGTCGTGAACTCCTGTCGCGCTTTTCGAAGGCGCGGGTCTTGGTCGTTGGGGACATCTACCTTGATGAGAACGTGTACGGCATTGTCACCGGCGTAAGCCTCGAGGCGCCGATTCCCATCTATGAGGTACACGAGCGTCGATACAACCCGGGAGCGGCGGGCAATGCGGCCTGCAACGTGGCGGCGCTCGGCGCGAAGACCTGGATGGTAGGGTATGTGGGCAACGACGTAAACGCGGGCATTGTGCGACGCGAGTTCGAGGTGCGCAATGTCGACGTTTCGGGACTCGTCGTGCACCCCACCCGCGCCACGAACACTTACGGCAAGCTCCGCGCGGGCGGATACAACATCCCTACGCAGGAGATTCTTCGCACCGACACGCCGACGCCGGTCTTCGTCGAGGGTGATGTCGAGGCTCAAATCATCGCCGCTATCCGCGAGCGCGCGCCCGATGTCGACGCGATCGTCGTCACGGATCAGGTTGCGTCGGTTGCAACCCGGCGGGTGCTCGACGAAGTCGTCGCCGTTGCAAAGCAATACAAGGTGCTGACTGTCGGCGATTCGCGTTCACGGGCGGGCGAGTTTCGCGGGTTTGACGTGATGGTGCCGAACGATCGCGAAGCGGGGATCGGCGCGGGAATTGAAGTCAGAGACGAGGAAACGCTGCATTCGGCGGCCCGCGCGATGTTGAAGGTATGCAAGAACGCCGTTATCACACGCGGCGCCAAGGGAATCACGGTGTTCGGTGAAGACGGTTCCGTGATGGACATCCCCGTCGCGGTGTCACCGTCCTCCGTGGTGGACGTGACCGGCGCGGGCGACACGGTGACCGCCGCGGTTGCGGTGGCCCTTGTCGCGGGTGCGACGGTCCAGGAAGCGGCATTCCTTGGCAATGCCGCTGCGGGTGTCGCCGTCGCCAAGCCGGGCGTCGTGACGGTCCCCTTGTCCGAACTCGAGCGCGCCCTGGTGGCAAAGCGCGGTCCGGCGAAACTGAAAACGCTCGAGGAGTTGAAGCTCGAGGTCGAGCGTCTGCGGCGGGAAGGCAAGACCGTAGTCTGGACCAACGGCTGCTTTGACATCCTTCACGTGGGTCATATCACGTACCTTCAAAAGTCGGCGGCGCTCGGCGACGTGCTCATTGTCGGCCTGAACAGCGACGCGTCCGTCCGTGCCGTAAAAGGCCCGGACCGCCCCATCATCTCGGAAGAGGAACGCGCCATCGTGCTGTCGGCGCTTGAGTGCGTGGGGATGGTCACGATCTTCTCCGAAGAGTCTCCACTTCAGATACTTAAGACCTTGCAGCCCGATGTGTACGCGAAAGGCGGGGACTACACAATCGACACGATCGTGCAGTCCGAACGTCGCGCCGTCGAGGCCTATGGGGGCCGGATCGAAATCCTTCCCGGTGTCCAGGGGCGCTCGACGACCAAGATCATTGCGAAAATCGCCCAAGAAACCGGGCCGCGGTAGTGTGCGGGCAGACGGCGCTCTATGAAATCGGGGCCACCTGTGCTAAACTGCACGAAGAAAAGCCAACGAGAAGGGGCCAGGTTATGAAATTCCGCAATCCGTTCTTGCCGGCAGCCGTGGCGGCACTGCTTTTGACGGGAATTACGCCTGCACGGGCGCAGGAAGATTCCCCTGAACTGACGCCCCCGGGCGCCGGGGCTACCACACTCATTACACCTGGTTCAGGCGCGGCGTCGAGTGCGGCCCCTCCCGTGAGTGACGCAACTGCACCTACTGTGCCGGCGTCGACTCCGCTTCCGTCGACGCCGCTTCCGAGCATCTTGGACGACCGAATCGATCAGCGGATGGACGGTCGCTACAACCAAGAGCCGATTCGGGTCCAACCCAAAGCGAAGAAAAACGTGATTCGGGTTGACCAGGAACGCAAACCCAAAATCCGGCCGGTGGCCGTCATCAAGGGTCCGGTCGCGCCGTGGGGCTATACCTCCCGCTATCTTGCCGGCGAAGTGTATCGGCCCTCCGCGCGGGAACTGCTGGGTAAGTCGAACGCACCGGCCCAGCAGCAGGCGGGCGCCGGGCCCGGCGGCGGGCAGCCTGGCGCAGGATTATCGATCCGTCAGAACCGGGGCGGGCGCCGCGAGCGCGACTGACGCGCGCCGGCACTTGCCGCGTCAGAGCACTTCCACGCTGATGTTCGCGTTGGTGTAAATGCAGATGTGGGCGGCCGTTTCCAACGCCTCGCGCACAATGCGTTCGGCGTCGAGCGACGAAAACTTCATCAAGGCGCGGGCGGCCGCAAGTGCGTAAGGTCCGCCCGATCCAATCGCGAGTATGCCATCGTCGGGTTCGATGACCTCGCCACTCCCCGCGATGACCAGCGAGGTTTCCGCGTCGCAAACGGCGAGCAAGGCGTCGAGATTGCGAAGGTATTTGTCGGTCCGCCACTCTTTTCCAAGTTCGACGGCGGCGCGCACGAGGCTCCGGTTGAACTCCTGCAACTTTCCTTCGAAGCGGTCAAAAAGGGTGAACGCATCGCTGACCGACCCCGCGAACCCGGCCAAAACCCGGCCTTCCGCGAGTTTGCGTATTTTGGTGGCCCGCTGTTTCATCACTGTGTTGCCGACGGTGACTTGGCCGTCGCCGCCGAGTGCGACCCGGCCGTCGCGCCGCACCCCCACGACGGTGGTTGCGTGAAAACCGTGCATGCGAAACTCCTCTCGCGGTTGCCGATGGTACAATGAAGGCGCCGACCGTAGGTTCTAACAGAAGCGCGGGCCAGGCACAAGTTGCGCTAGCGTCGCGCCGCGCGCTAATCTGACGGCCCTGTAAGGTGGAGCGATGCGGGCAGGTTTCTTACTCGTGACTATTCCGGCGCTCAGCGTATGCCTGATGTGTGTTGTCTACTTGTGGTGGCGGCGTGAGCGGATCGTGCGGGCGTGGACGCGCGGAGTCCAGGCTTGCGAGAGGGGAGAAATGGACGTCGCCGAAGCGGCATTTCGGCTGTGCGTCGACCAGCATCCGGAGTGGGCGTCGGCCCGGCGCATGCTCGCCCACGCGCTCGTCGCTCGCGAGGAATACAAAGGCGCGGAGGAGCAGTTGCGCTTCGCCGTCCGACTCGAACCGAAAAATGTCGAAGGGCTGTTTGATCTCGCGATCTATCTGACGAACTGTCCCCAGGCGCTGCATGACGAAGCGATCGACTGCATCGAGAAGGCCATTCGCATCGATCCCGCATCTCGACGAAAGGCCGCGAAGTTGGAGCAGTTGGCCCGGCTTCGCGAATATCCCCGATTTCAGCGGTTGACCGGCTCAAACCCCACCCGCGCGGAACTCGCCCGCCTGAATTAGCGCCTCGACCGGTACTGCGTCCGCCGCGACCCCTTCCCTTACTTCAGCACCTCGAGCATTTCGGAAATGCGCGTGAACTTTTCTCGGGGTTTCCCCTTCGGTTTGCCGCGCTGAATTTCGGCCTCGTCGATCCGCCGCCAGTCGGAATACGTAACCGGGCGAACGCCGCGGGACTCGAGCAGGGCCAGCAACTCTTCGCCGTTGGGGGATTCGCAAGGCGCGAGCGCATGCGCGTCTGCAATTACCGCGGCCGCGGTCTCCTGGCTGTCGGGTTTGTTCGTGCCGATAACGCCGCTCGGACCGCGTTTGATCCAGCCCGCGGCGTAAAGACCCGGAACGCGCGATACGCCGTTTTGAATCCGCCCCTCTACATTGGGAATGACCCCGCGTCGCTCATCAAACGGGACGCCGGGAATGGGCACGCCACGATAGCCCACGCTGCGGAAGACCAGTCCGCACGGCAAATCCTCGAGCACGCCGGTGCCGACGGCACGAGTTTGATACGGTGGGCCTTCGAGGCGGTTTCGTTCCAACACAATGGATTCCACGCGGCGGCTTCCGCGGATCTCGACCGGGCCCTTCAGGAAATGTATGTAGTATTTTTTACGCTTGCCGGAGGGTTTCCGGGCCGCAAATGCACGCAATACGGCCACGTTCTTCTGGCTGTGTTGATTGTCGGGATCACTCAACTCCGCCTCGCTGGCCGGATCGAGCACCAAGTCCTCTTGAGAAAGGATGGGTTCGCAGTCCGCCAGTTCGCCGATCTCCTTGATCTCCGGCGATGTGAACTTCGCCTGGACCGGGCCGCGCCGTCCAATCAGGTGCACTTCCTTGATCTTGCTCTCGGCCAAGGCGTCCAGCGCATAGTCCGCAATGTCGGTATTGCGCAACTCGTCGACGGTCTTGGACAGGATGCGGCTCACGTCCATCGCCACGTTGCCCTGCCCGATGACCACCGCGACTTCGACGGACAAATCAAACACCCGATCCCGGTAGTCGGGATGCCCGTTATACCAGCCCACGAATTCCGTCGCCGTATGACTGCCTGGCAGTTCTTCACCCGGAATGCCCAGCCGATTGTCCGTTTCCGCGCCGCAGGCGAAGATGATCGCGTCGTAGAACCGCCTCAATTCATCGACCGTAACGTCCCGGCCGACCGTCACATTGCCCCAAAACGAGAACCGGTCGTGGGACGCAATCTTGTCGTAGACCTTCGTTACGCTCTTGATCTTGGGATGATCGGGCGCGACTCCCCCTCGCACCAGACCGTACGGGGTCGGTAGCCGATCGAACATGTCGACCCGCACCACGACCGATTCGGATTTCAACAACGACTCCGCGGTATAGAATCCGCTCGGGCCGCTGCCGACCACCGCCACGCGCAGCGGCCGTTCCGCACTGCCAATCATGCTCATCACGACTCCCAATACCCCACCCGGATGATTCGGAGAACGGGTGCGAAAAACCGGGCATCGTGCCTGGCGCTGCGTCCCGCGCGCCAAAAGATACGGCCCGATCCACCACAAGTCAAGGACAGTCGACACATCGCCTGTGACGGCCGGCCTTCCACGAGGGAGCGGGAGCAAGCCCAGGCGCGGGTGCAAGCTGAGGCGCGGGAGCAAGCTCCCGCACTCCAAACGTGCAGCCTCAGGTGCGGGTACAAGCCGAGGCGCGGGTGCAAGCTGAGGCGCGGGAGCAAGCTCCCGCACTCCAAACGCGCAGCCTCAGGTGCGGGTACAAGCCGAGGTGCGGGTACAAGCTGAGGTGCGGGAGCAAGCTCCCGCACTCCAAACGCGCAGCCTCAGGTGCGGGCGCAAGCCGAGTTGCGGGAGCAAGCTGAGGCGCGGGAGCAAGCTCCCGCACTCCAAACGCGCAGCCTCAGGTGCGGGCGCAAGCCGAGATGCGGGAGCAAGCTGAGGCG
>BTUX01000108.1:0-14490 GCA_045863315.1 Candidatus Hydrogenedentota bacterium
CGCGACCTGTCCAGCGGCATTGCGATCCTCCCCTTTCATCATTTCCAACCGGCGCCGGGACTGCAAATGAAGATCGTGGCAGCCATCGCGCATAATGCCGGGGTGCGGAATTGGGAGATATTCCTATGCGTTGCCTGTATCTTGCCGCGTTGCTCTGTGCCATTTCCATGAGCGCGTTTCCTCAAGCTGTATCGGTAAGGGAGGGCGCCATCACCCTGCCCACCTACCCGATCTACGGAGCGGACGTGAATCCCAAATTCTACGAGTTGGAAAAATCGTTCCTGTATCCCTACACCATGCAGGATGACCTTTCCGACGAAAAAGAAGACCGGACTTACAAGGCCTACTTTCTCGAGAACGAGTATTTGAAAATCATCTGCCTTCCCCAAATCGGCGGGCGCATCCATTCTGTGCTGGACAAATCGACGGGGGAGGAAATGTTCCACCGTAACGACACAATCAAGCCGGGCCTGATCGCGCTGCGCGGCGCATGGATTTCGGGCGGCATCGAGTGGAACCGCGGCCCGCAGGGCCACACCGTGACCAGCTTTGGGCCGGTGCATGTGACTTCGCAAAAGCACGAGGACGGCTCCGCCTCCCTCATCATCGGCGAAACGGAGATGATCTTCCGTACCCGGTGGAACGTGAAACTCACACTGCACCCGGGCCGCAAATATCTGCACGAGACCATCCGACTCTACAACCCGACCGATGGCACGCACAGTTACTACTTCTGGAACAACACGGCCTTTCCTTGCACGCCCGGCACACGGTTCATCTACCCGATGACACTGGGGCAGGACCACAGTGGGACGAAATTCTTCAGCTGGCCCATTCACAATGGCAAAGACATCACGTGGCTCAAAAACTACGACGAGCCGTCGTCGGTGTTTGCGTACCAATGCGAGTACGACTTTTTTGGCGCGTACGACGTGGATCGCGACTACGGCATCGTGCAATACGGCGACCACCGGGTGTTGACCGGAAAAAAGGCGTGGACGTGGGGCCAGTCCGGCGACGGCATCGCGAGCCAGCGCGCGCTTCACGACGACGAGGCGCAGTATATCGAGGTGCAAAGCGGCCCCTTGCAGACCCAGGCGGATTACGGACTGCTCGGCCCCCGCGAACAAATAGAATGGGAAGAATGGTGGTATCCCGTTCACGGGCTGGGCGATGGCTTCGAGTTCGCCACGAAAGACGTGGCCATCCAAACGCATCGGACAGGCGAACCCGCAAGACAATTGGAAGTGCGTATCGCTTCGACGTCGGAATTCGGCCGGTGTACGGTCGCGATCGCCGCCAACGGTGGGGCCGCTCAGCGTCAGGAGACTTCGCTGTCCGTGGTGCGCCCCGCCGTACTTGTGTTCGACGATCCCGGGGCGGCCGCTACGTTGACAGTCGCCACCGGCCTTGGGCAGGTCCTCGCCGCCTATTCCACGCCGCTGCAACCGACTCACCGCGATCCGCCGGTCCCCGCATCCGCGCCGTCCGCCGATCCCAGCGCGGACGAGTGCTACACGCAAGGGCTCGAGCACGAGAAGCGCATCGAACGCGTTGAAGCGCGCATGGCCTACGAGAAGGCGCTCGCAAAAGATTCCAGCCACCTTGATTCCCTCGTGGCGCTGGCGCGGCTCGACCTGCGCGCGGCGCTCTACGATGACGCAATCGCGCGGCTGCAGCAGGCCCTCACCGCAAGGCCCGACGCTGCGGCTGCGTCGCTCTACCTCGGCATTGCGTACTTGGGTAAGCGCGATTATGACGCCGCGATCAGCGCATTGGGACCTGCGCTCCGCTCGAAGGAACATGCGTCGCTGTCCCATGACGTGGCCGGCCGGGCGTGGGCGGGCAAGGGCGATTACACCCGCGCTTCGGACTCGTTTCGCGAGGCGCTGCGGCTCAACCCACGCGATTCCGAGGCGGCGGCCCGGCTCGTGGCATCCCTGTACGCTGCCGGCAAAACCGCGGAAGGTGAAGTGCTGTCTGATCGACTGATTGAAGATGATCCGCTGTTTTTCCCTCCGCGCGCCGTCCGCGCGGTCTTTGGCACCAGCGCCGACATCCGGGCGTTCTTGGACTTCCTGCTCGACACTTCGGGCTCGTACCAGTTTGAGATTACGCAAACCACGTTTTTCTTCATGGATCTCGGCATGTATCCACAAGCGCACATGCTCTTGCGCGCCGCTTACAGCCAGCCTATTCCCAACGTGTATGCGCCCCTGTATCAGGGGACGTTTTCCGACCTTCGGCAGCGTCCGCTGGCCTGGTACTTGCTCGGCTACCTGGCGCACCGTTTGGGTTACGATTCCATCGCGAACGTCTATATTAATCGGGGGCGCGCCATTGAAACCCACTACGGCTTCCCGTCGCAGCCGCAGTACCTGGACGTATTTCGCTATGCCACTGAACGGAACCCGGAAGATCCCCATGCATTTCTCTACTACGGGAACTTGTTGGCCGGACTCGGCCGCCTGGACGAGGCGGTGAATGCGTGGGAACAATCGGCCGCGTTGCCCGGCGCATCGAGCGTGACGTATCGCAATCTCGCCGTATATGCGTGGAAAAAGCTGGACGATTTGCCGCGCGCCGCCGGCTACTTCGTCAAAGCCATTGCCGCAAGGCCGGTGGACCAAACGCTGTACCGCGATCTCGCCCACATCCTGATTGCACAGGGCAAACGTGACGAAGCGGTCATGCTCATCGAGGACATGGAACTGGATCATCCCCGCCGCGGCGACATCACTGTCATTCTGGCGGACACCTACAACGACCTCGGCCGCTACGATGCGACCCTGAAACTGCTCGAAGAATCCAAATTCTCGAACTGGGAATTGAATACGGCGTCATGGCGGGCGTTTTCACGGGCGCACATCGAGCGTGGCAAGCTCAGGCTTCAGGAAGGCCGGCACGACGACGCCTTGGCCGATTTCAATGCCGCGCGGACGTACCCGGAAAATCTTGGGGTCGGCCGCCCCGCCCGTCCCGAAGAAGGTGAAGCGCTCTACTGGAAGGGGACAGCCCTTCAAGCGCTAGGTCGAACAGCGGACGCGAAAGCCGCCTGGCAGGAAGGAGCGGCGGGGCCAAGCGGATCCGGCAATCAAAGGGAATACGTCGAGAAGTGCAGGGCCGCGCTGGAAGCGGCGCCCTGATCGCGAAGTCAGTCTGATCGGTCCGGCGGCTCACTGCGTGCGCTCGTTGCGTCCCGTTTCGCGAACTCCTCCAATCGCCGCTTGAACTCCGCCTCCTTTCCGCGGTCCGTCGGATGGTAGTAGCGGCCTCGAGGAACGCCGTAGTCTTGCGTGACGTAGCCATCCGGGTCATCGTGCGCGTACCGGTAGGTTTCTCCGCGCCCGAGCCGCTTCGAGCCGGGATAGTGGGTATCTTGGAGATGCTTGGGAACGGGGACCGTTTTCCCGTCCTGCACGTCGGCGCGCGCCTTGGCGATGCCCATATATGCGGCGTTGCTCTTTGGCGCGCACGCCACGTATGTCGCCGCTTGGGCGAGGATGATCTGCGCCTCCGGCATTCCGATGAATTCGCAGGCCTGCCAGGCCGACGTTGCCACGACAAGCGCCATTGGGTCTGCATTGCCCACGTCCTCCGACGCCGCGATGCAAATCCGCCGCGCGATGAATCGCGGCTCCTCACCCGCTTCCAGCATAAGCGCCATCCAATACAGCGCCGAATCGGGGTCGGTGCCGCGCATACTCTTGATGAACGCCGAGGCCGCGTCGTAATGCTCGTCTCCCGTACCGTCGTAATGAATCAGTTTCCGTTGAATGGACTCCTGCGCGACCTCGAGCGAGAGGTGAATGACGCCGTCCTCCGGCGGAGTGGTCAACACGGCGATCTCGAGCGCATTCAGCGCACGGCGCGCGTCTCCCTCGGCGTACCGCGCGATGTGGAGGAGCGCTTTGCCATCGGCCCGAATGTTCCGTTCGCCCCAGCCGCTCTCCGGGTGGCGCAGCGCCCGTTCCAGCAGCGTGACGATGTGGGCTTCTGACAGGCGATGGAGTTCGAATATTTGCGAGCGCGACAACAACGGTGGGACCACGGAGAAAAAGGGGTTCTCGGTGGTCGCCCCAATCAGCACGATGTTGCCATTCTCGACGTCCGGCAGCAGCGCGTCTTGCTGCGCGCGGTTGAACCGGTGAATCTCGTCGATGAACACAATGGTCCTGCGCCCGTCCTGCGCCCGCCGCGCCTTGGCGGCGTCGATCAGCGCGCGAAGCTCCTTCACTCCCGAGGTTACGGCGTTGAGGTTGTCGAACGCGGACTGCGTGCGCATCGCAATGAGCCGCGCCAGCGCGGTCTTCCCGCAACCGGGCGGCCCATACAAAATCAGCGACGTGATTCGGTCCGATTCGATGGCGCGGCGAAGAATTTTTCCCGGCCCGAGGATATGGTCCTGTCCAATCAGGTCATCAATCGTGCGCGGCGCCACCCGGCGCGCCAGGGGTGCCTCCCGTCGCGCTTGCGCTGCCGTCGCGTGCTCGAACAAGTCCCCGGACATACGAGCATCGTACTGCATGGCGCCGGCGCGCGCCAAGGACGGGGCGAAGCGGTGATGCCGCGATCAGACCGACAGTTTGGCGTATCGAATGCTGGCTGCCAGCACCAGTTGGCCGCCGAAGTAGAGGGGAAGACCAATGAGCGAATTGAAAATGTCCGCCTCGACAAACCGGCCGCGCGCCACGAAAATGTCCGAGATGTAAAACAGCGCCGCCCCGATCAGAATCAAGATGCCGCCGGGGCGCCTGATAAGTCCGAACGCAAGCGCGACCATTATCGATATGACTGCAATATACGATACGACCGGTACGCGCATCGCCGGCTCGACTCCGTCCCAGATCCAGGCGCCGACGGCCGCCGCCGGAATGATCAACGCGGCCAGCGCCATGCCCGCAAGGCGCGGTTTGGGCCGATGGACCATATAGGCCAGGCAATAACCCACGTGCGCCAAAAAGAAACTGATGAGCCCCGCGAGAAAATACGCCGCGCCCGAGAAGATCAGGAAAAAATCTCCAAACGCGGACAACACCAATCCGCTAAAAAGCAGGCGCCCGTACGCCGAGTGTCGCGCGCCCGCCGCCGCTGCGGTAATCAAGAACCCCGCCGATGCCGCCATCTTGAGCACTCCCGGCAGCGCCGCTACGTCGGCTTGACGTGCGGCCAAGTGCAAGACGGTCGCAACGGAGGTCAATAGGATTCCCCAGATCATTGGCGTGACTCCCTGCTTGTGACCCGCAAGAGAGCGAGGATAGCACAGTCCGTCGATCGACTGGTCTAGCCCGCATTTCTCACCAGTCGCTCCCGATGACGGGAGCGACTGGTGAGAAATGCTCAGGAGATAGCATAGAAGTCAATCGGGTGAGGATTTTTCACACCACCAGCCCGTTTTCCCTGTCGCTGCATAAAGGTATCTGCCGCACGAAGTTGTATACTTCATTGCCCGCGGGTGTGAAAAATCCGGGCTTGCAGCAGACAGGCTTGGTCGGCCATGAAATATGTAACTAATTTACTTGCAATGGTTTACAAGAACGGTGTGCGGTTGCGGATATGCGCGATATTGATAAAATCAATAAAGAAGCGACACAAAATATTGTGGTTGGCCCTCTAGAAAATCTGTATATTGTATGATATGGTATGAGTAGGTGGAAGGAATGGCGGCATCGCAGGCTCGCTCCTTCCAACCGTAGCGTGGTTCAAGCGTATGCGGTGGCGCTTTGAGGGAAGGCCCTCCGAGCGAATTCAGCAGGGCATGGTTCGAGGATTCTTCGCATAGACGCTTTGCCTTCGATGGACGTCAGACGGCGCGCACAGGCCTCACCGGACGCGAAGAGGCGGCTCATTCCGCGAATCGCGCACACGCCGAGTTCCTTGTCTGGCCCGTCGAGCAGGCGAAGCCGCACCCGCGAATTCGCCCCGCTTGTCTCACCCGTGCCCGTCATCGCGCCCGACTTGTTTTCAACGCGCCGGCTCGACGTATGGAAAGGAGGCCCCGCGGCATAGCCGAACAACACCGGTCCCTGCACATCCGCACAATGATGGCTTCTCATTCAAGCGGTACGGAGATGCACCATGAAGAAGAGTTACGTCCTCGATACGAACGCACTTCTGGAAGACCCCAACTGCATCCGCATCCTTCGGAACGGCCAGGAAAACACGGTCGGCATTCCCTTCCACGTCATACTGGAACTCAACAAGCTGAAGAAGGAGCCACGGGTCAAACACTTGGTGTCGAAAGCCATCGACTCGATCCACGAGAACCTCGACATGATCCGCATCATCAAGGGCGAATCCGAGGAAGACGGGGCGGCGCCCAACGTCGATTTGCAGATTCTCAAAGAGATCAAGCACGCGGGCATGGACGATCCGATTCTCGTCACCAATGACCGGATTCTGCAATTGTTGGCCGAATTCAACGGGGTCCGCAGCCAGGAATACAAGAGTTCCCACCCCTATGAGTCGGAATCGCAGCAATACACCGGGTTTGTGGAAGAAGGCGGCGAGCGGGCGCCGAACTGCTTCATGTGGAATGAAGGGCGCCCCGTGTTCTACGGTCCCGACGGTCCTAAAGTGATCGAGTACGAACACGAGGTGTGGAAGGTGCGTCCGCGCTCCGTATACCAGAATCTGGCGTTTGAACTCCTGCTGCATGAAAAAATCGATCTGGTCTCGCTCCAGAGCGAGGCCGGGTACGGCAAGACCTATCTGGCGTTGGCGGCCGCCCTGTATCAGGTCCTGGAGGCCAAACGGTTCAGCAAGATCTTTGTACTCAAACCGCTAATCGAGATTGGTTCGAAGATGGGTTATCTGCCCGGCGACGTGGCGGAAAAGATGGAGCCCTACGTCCGGTATCTGTTTAATTTGACCTCGAAATTGCACGCCATTCGGCCCGCCAACAAGATCTATCAGGATCCAAAAGACGGGGCCGGGAAGTTCGATCCCTCGAAGTTCGAGATTCTGCCTCTTGCGTTCATCCGCGGCATGACCATCGAGGACGCCGTCGTCATCGTCGACGAGACGCAGAACCTGTCGCGATCGGAAATTCGGGCGCTGCTGACCCGGATGGGCGAAAACGTGAAATGCTACTGCCTTGGGGATACGCGGCAGGTGGACAATCCCTACTTGAATGAGTCCAACAATGCATTGAATTGGATCGTACGCATGATGAAGGGAAGTCCGAACTATGCCCACCTGGTGTTGAAGGGCCACCGGTCAAGGGGACCGATCTGCGACGCCGTGCTCAAGGCGGGGTTGTAGGACGCCACGTCCTGCACCACGGGATCCTCGATGAAATTGCATTTCCCAACGACAGTGCGCGGGAAAAGTCGTATACGTTCGACGTCCGCCGAGTGAAGCACACCTTGTGTCCGTGTGCGTACCGACTTATTTGACGAAGGCGAGGAAGGAATTCGCGGGGCCGAGTGCCGGGACCGGTCGTCGCCTATCCCGGATTTTTCACACCCGCGGACAATGAAGGATACAACTTCGTGCGGCAGATACCTTTATGCAGCGACAAGGGAAACGGGCTGTTGGTGTGAAAAATCCTCACCCGATTAACTTCTATAGCTATCTCCTGAGCATTTCTCACCAGCCGCTCCCGTCATCGGGAGCGGCTGGTGAGAAATGCGGGCTATAACTATTGACAAGACTCTTCAGCCTTTGCTCCAATACGCACGGACATGCGCACCACGGGCAATGATTTGTCCCATCGTACGAACGGCCGTTCTGACTGCGTGCCACGTGGCGCCGACGAGTAGGAAGTGAACGAGTCAAAACCCCAATTCGACTTCTGGATCCTGCCCACGGTACTCATGTGGGTGGTCTATTTCCTTGCCGGCCTGGACCCGGAACTCCTGTACAACACCGTTCGGGACGCCGGTTGGGTCGTTACACAGAACGCCATGGTGAATTCGCCGCATTTGGTTACGCTCGCGTTTGCGGGGTACCTCGGGCTCTTTGCGTACCACCGGTGTCTTGAAAGCGGTCTGCCCAAGATGGATGCCAAAGCCCGCGCGCTGCAAGTGGGGATTCTGGGACTGCTCGCGTTTCTGTCGTTTTCCCTCTCCCAACTTCGCAACCTGAGCTACATACCTGACCAGACGCTGCGCGTCGTGGTGATCGCCGTCTCGGCCGTCAAGCTGGTGGCGTGGTTCACGCTGCTGGGTATGGTTTTGCGATACTACCTACTGGGACACACGGACGTATTCGCCAACATCGGCTCGATGTTTCCCAGCACCTATCGACAGGAAAAAGAGCCCTTGGGCGACCGCAGTTCCGTGGCGTGGATCGACTCCCCGCGCAAAGACGATCCTGCGCAGCCTCCTTCCGCCCCCGTCCCAATTGCACCGCCTTCGCGGCGCGAAGTAGGCGATAGCCCGCATTTCTCACCAGTCGCTCCCGATGACGGGAGCGACTGGTGAGAAATGCGGGCTAGGGCGAAGACGGCACGGCCTTGAAATCCGTCAATCCGCTTCAACGCCGCGCTGAACGGATTCGCCTTATACTGGAACGCCGCCGTCCGTTGCGTTTCGCGGTGGGCGAAACCCCCAGCGCGATTTCCAGCACTTCTTCCATCCGCCGCACAAAATGAAAGACGAGTTTCTTTCGCGCGGTATCGGGGACTTCCTGCAAGTCGTTTTCGTTTTGAGCAGGTAACACCAGTTCCCGGACCCCTGCGCGAACGGCCGCGAGGACCTTCTCTTTGATACCACCCACGGGCAGCACGAGTCCACGCAAGGTAATCTCGCCCGTCATGGCGAGCCCGTCCTTGACACGCTTGCCGGTAAGCAGGGACGCGACTGCCGCGAGAATCGTGACACCGGCGCTGGGCCCGTCCTTGGGAACGGCACCGGCCGGCACATGGATGTGTATATCCGACTTGCCAAGGTCTTCGTCCGAGACGCCGAGCTGCTTCGCGTTGGCGCGCACGTAACTCAGCACGGCCTGCGCCGATTCTTTCATCACGTCGCCGAGTTGACCGGTCAGGACGAGGTTACCCTTGCCCGGCATTCGAGTGGCCTCGACGAACAGGATGTCGCCCCCCGTCGCCGTCCACGCGAGGCCCGTCGCCACGCCCGGAATGCGGGTACGCTCCGCCGTATCGAGGTGGAGCCGCGTATGGCCGAGATAGTTCGCGAGGTCGCGCGGGCCGACCGTAACCGGCTTTCGTCGACCTTCGGCGAACAGGCGTGCGCAGCCCCGGCAGATGTTGGCAATCTCCCGTTCGAGGTTCCGTACGCCCGCTTCCCGGGTGTATCCGCCGATGATTTGACGCAAGGCGGGCGTCGATATTCGAAGGCGTCCCGCGGGAATCCCGTGCGCGTCCAGTTGGCGCGGAACGAGATACCTGCGCGCGATGTTCACTTTCTCTTCCAGGGTGTAGCCGGGAATCTCGATTACCTCCATTCGGTCACGCAATGCCCAGGGAATTGTGTCGAGGAGGTTGGCGGTGGCGATGAACATGACCTTGGACAGGTCGAACGGCATGTTCAAATACAGGTCGGCGAAGGTATTGTTCTGCGCCGGATCCAACACCTCGAGCAGGGCCGATGAGGGATCGCCCCGAAAGTCGGATCCGAGTTTGTCGATCTCGTCCAACATGTACACGGGATTATTCGAGCCCGCTTTGCGAATGCCCTGAATGATGCGCCCCGGCATCGCGCCGACATAGGTGCGGCGGTGCCCGCGGATTTCCGCCTCATCGCGCATGCCGCCCAGCGACATCCGCACAAACTTGCGCCCCAGCGCCCGCGCGATCGACTGCCCCAGCGAGGTTTTTCCGACCCCCGGCGGACCGACGAAACACAGAATCGCCCCCGCCGCGTCGGGTTTCAATTTGCGGACCGCCAGATACTCGAGTATGCGACGCTTCACTTTGTCCAGGCCGTAGTGATCGTCGTTGAGAATCTTCTCCGCCCGCTTGATGTCGAGCCGGTCCGGCGTGCTGGTGTTCCACGGCAGTTCCAGAATCCAGTCCAGGTACGACGTGATGACGTGGTATTCGGCGCTGGCTTCATTCATCTGGGACAAGCGGGAGACCTCGCGCAGCGCTTCCTTTTTGGCTTCTTCCGGCAGCGCTAACGCCTCGATCTTGGCGCGGTAGTCTTGCACTTCCGGCCGGGCGTTTTCGCTTTCCCCCAGTTCCTCCTGGATGGCCTTGAGCTGCTGGCGAAGGAAATACTCGCGCTGGCTCTTGTCGATGGAACTACGCACATCGTTGCGGATCTTGTCCGACAACTCCATCATCTCCACTTCACGCGCGAGCAGAAAGGTCAACCGTTCGAGGCGCTTCTTGCGGTCCGCTTCGGCGAGGATCCGCTGTTTTTCCTCGACGGACACGTTGAGGTTGCTGGCGACCAGATCCGCCAGGAAACCCGGATCGTCCACATTGTCCAGCACCGCCGCCGCAGCGTCCGGAATGTCCGGTGAAAGCGCGATAAGGCGCGAGGTTTGCATCTTCACCGTCGTGGCGAGCGGCGCCAGTTCCGCCTTGTCGTAGGGTGGCTCCTCGATCAATTCGACCTTCACCACCAGATACGGCTCCCGCTGCTCGATGCCCGCGACCCGGAACCGCCGCATCACCTGAATCACAACGTTGAGGCTTCCGTCGTGCACCCGCTGCAACTGCAGAATACGGCCCACGCAACCGACTTCGTAGGCGCCCTTCAGTCCGTCAACGTCCCGCTCTCCATCGCGCCGCGTCAACAGGGCGACCATCTTCGCCCCCATCACCGCGTCGTCGATCAGCTTGATGTCCGACTTCGTTGTCACCCGCACCGGCACCACCGACATGGGGAATACAACCTGGTTCGATAGCAACAGCAACGGCAGGGAAGACGGGGTCTCGGACGCATTCTCGGGCCGGTCTCCGTCGCGCGGTTCGCGTTCACTCATCGGTGCTGCTCCTCGGGCAGTGCACGACCAGGTATCCCTCGCGATACTCGGCCCGGATTCCCGAGTCATCCACTCCGCACGGCAGTTTCAGGAAACGGGCAAACCGACCGTACGGAATCTCCAATTGGTACACGTGACGGGTGTTCTCGGGGAGCGGCTTTTTTCGAACACCGGTGATCCGCAGCACCCCCGACAACACCACGAGGTCGATGTCCTGTTTGTCCACTCCGGGCAATTCGACCACTACGATGACGCAGTCCTCCGCCTCGTAAACATCCACGGGAGGCTGCCAGGTCGCCGAACGAAGATGTTCCACGTACGGTGTGCCCCGCACGTCGTCCATCATCGCGCGCAACTGCTCCATCAACTGGGTCAATTCACGCATACAAGGCTCAATCTCTTTTCTTGCGGTCCCACCGTTCAGTATAGAACCGGCCCGGCGCTTCCACAAGAATTGGACTGGAGCAGGTAGCAGGTCGGAAAACGTGTTGACATTTTCCTTTCGATAATATAATCTCATTTTCACTAGTGGCGCTAAGAGGACTTCCCTGGTGACTACCGTGCGAACCAAATCCGGCCGCAACGCCCTCGTTCGCGGAGTGGCCCTGACCGCCTTTGCCTTCTGGTGCGTCGCTGAATCGCACGAGGCGCTGCACCTGCTCGGGCACGCTCATTCGCACACGAGACATGACCAGTCGCCTGGATCGGCTCCCTCGGACAGTAACGATTCGTGCGCATTTTGTGTGCTGGTTGGTTCGACGGCAGTCGCCACCCCCTTCTCCACGCTTCCAATCCCTCGATTGACCACCGCATCGATGGCGCCGCTCCCGCCGGACGAACCGCTTTGGGTGGAATCCGCCTGGTCTCCGGTGTCGCGCCGCGGACCGCCTTCCTCGCTCCACGCCTAATTCATTTCCATTCACGCAATGAGGCCGATTGGGCCCTGTGCCAGGGTCTGACGAACCATTTTCTTTCGGCCGTGAACGAACGAGGAGTTGCGCAATCATGAAACCAAGGGGCTTTACCTTGATCGAATTGTTGGTCGTAATCGCGATCATTGGGATCCTTGCGGCCATTTTGCTGCCGGCGTTGTCGCGCGCCCGTGAGGCGGCCCGGCGCGCGAGCTGCCAGAATAATCTAAAGCAGATTGGGTTAGTGCTCAAGATGTACGCGGGCGAAAGCAAGGGCGAGATGCTGCCGTCCATGAAGGTTTTCAACTGCGGCGACGAAATACAGCCGTGGAATATGATGTTCGAGGGGCACTCCGTATACCCGGAGTATCTGGCGGACCTGAACGTGCTCGTGTGCCCGTCGTCGCCGTCGGGAAGCACGGCGCTTGAACTGTACGACGAAGGCCGCACCCAGTCGAGCCATTGGGAGGACTTCCCTGGATTCTCGAACAACGGCGTGATCGAGCCTTGCGAACTTACCGATCATCCCTACGTCTATATGGCATGGGCGATATCCCCGGCCGTGTTCGACGCCGAATACGCGCTGTCCGGCGACCTGGACGCGTTTGAAGTCGAAGCGTTCGAACTCGGCGAGGCAATCGAAGACGGCGATGTCGAATTGGTGCATAAGGACTGGCAATTGACGACTCCCATTGGCGGGAAGACTTCCTTCCCTAGGTTTCGGGAAGGAATCGAACGCTTCTTTATCACGGACATCAATGATCCGACGCGTTCGTCCGAAGCCCAGTCCACCTTGCCTGTCTTTTGGGATGAGCTTTCCCAGGATGAGACCACGCACTTCATCCATGTGCCCGGCGGGTGCAACGTGCTGTACCTCGACGGCCACGTGCAATTCATCCGCTACGGGGGTCTCAAAGGCGCCCCGTATCCGGTGAACGAGGCCGGCCTGATTCTGCACGAGCAAACCCACGGGCACGACCACTAATAGGACGAAAACCGCCCGGGAAGTTAGACGGGGCGGGGGGGCGGCGGCGGGCCGCCCCCCCCGTCGCCCCGCTCGTCGAGACGCGCACGGTAACGGCATTTGACGGTCCCCGCATCGACGGGTATACTCTGTTGCTGTTGTCGGCGTTGTTTTTCACTCGGTTCGTTCGCGAGGCGGTCATTACTCGGTCATCGTCATACTGGATGTTCCGATCCACGGCGCTCGCGCTCTGTGCATTCACGTTGCTCAGCAGCGCACGGGGGCTGGTGCCGGGTTTGTGCGCGACTCTGGCGGCCGCGGAAGCGCGCGCGGAGAAAGTCCAGGCCCATTCCTGCTGTCAAGTCCGCAGTGCTCCGGTTTCGCCGTCCAGCGCCACGCCGCGCGTAGCAGCGTCCGAAAACAAACACCCCGACTGCGCATTATGCTACCTCGCCAAGGGGATGTTGAAAGCCGAGCCGAGTGTCGCCCCGCCTCGAGTCAACTTGGGCGCGCTTCCTGTCGCGCCCGACCGATTGTGTACGCTTTTCCATGTCCGCGTGGGGAACTGTTCACGGCCCCGCGACCCGCCGCATCGCGAACTCGCATAGCATTACGTCCATTCCACCGCCCTGCGAACGTGAAGGGTCGGCGCGTCGTTTCGCGTCGCCGCGCAGGGGCAATTCGTACAACGGCCGATATAGGCGGCGATGTACTCGCCATTCGAAATGGCGAGCGAAAGGGGTCATCTCATGAACGTACGAAAAGGATTTACACTCATTGAGCTATTGGTGGTCATTGCCATCATTGGAATTCTGGCTGGGATTCTGTTGCCCGCACTTGCGCGGGCCCGCGAGGCGGCGCGACGGGCCAGTTGTCAGAATAATTTGAAGCAGATGGGAATCGTCTTCAAGATGTATGCGGGGGAGAGCAAGCAGGCCAAGCTTCCCCCCATGCAGGTATTCAATTGTGAAGGGGACGTGACACCCTTTAATGCCGTATTCAATGCTTTCGAGGTATATCCGGAATACTTGACGGATCTGTCTGTCCTGATTTGCCCGAGTGCGGCAGGGCCTGGGACCCCGCTCGACGCCTGGGACGAAGGGCAGACGCCGTCCGTTCATTGGCACCACAGCAGCTTTTCGCACAACGGAACAGTGGAGCCGTGTGAAGTCACCGACCATCCGTACTTCTACATGGGCTTTGCGCTTGCCAGTTCCATGTTTGTGAGTGAAGACGATTTTGAAGCTCTTGAACACGAAGCGCCGATCCTGTCTGACTCCATCGAAATGGATCCCCATGCGGCGGATACGGATTGGAACCTGGACCACCATACCTTCAACGGTGTTCGAACGGTCCACCGGCTCCGTGAAGGCGTCGAGAGGTTTTTCATTACCGACATCAACGATCCGACACGCACCGCCGAAGCGCAGTCCGGCTTGGCGACCATGTGGGACATGCTCGCGCCAGGGGCCACGATGTTCAATCATGTGCCCGGCGGTTCGAACGTGGTTTTCCTTGACGGCCACGTCGAGTTTATTCGATACGGCGGGCCCCGCGGACCTCAGTTCCCGATGAACGAGGCCGGCCTGATTCTCCACATGCAGGCGATGCAGCACGGGGGACATCATCACGGTCCCTGAGAGCGGTTTTGCCAGTCCCACCGGCTTTGAGCTTGGCGCGCAAGGCCGGTGGGGCCGCGCACTCGGCACCGGGCGT
>BTUX01000109.1:0-14411 GCA_045863315.1 Candidatus Hydrogenedentota bacterium
TATAGCAGCAGCGCCTTCATGCCAATGCTTTGGTGCGCATTGATGAAGAGCGTCGTCGCGCCGCAACGCCGCGCGATTTCCTCGACCATCCGACAATACGCGTATTGGGTGAACTCGAGTCCGCCGTACTCTTTGGAAATCGTGCAGCCCAAGACTCCCAATTGCGCGAGGCCTCGCACCACGGAATCCGGAATGTCGGCGTCGCGATCGATCCGGTCCGGATCCAGTTCCTTATCGGCCCAAGCTCGCAGTTTCTCGACGAAGGCATCCGTCCGCAATCGTTCCTCGGCGTTGACCTCCGGAAACGGAAAGACGCGGTCCCCGTCGAAAATCCCGAAATACAGCGCCTTGGCAAAGCTTGGCAACTGCTTGCCCGAGAAGAGCAATTCCTCGGCCATGCGGATTTGTTTGTCGTCGATTGTGGACTTTACTGCCATGCGTGCGACTCCGTCGGGCCCTTTACCTACCGTCCGTTCGGTTTGCCGGCAAACCTGCGTTGCCCGCCCCAGATTGTGCGCTTGCAACGCGTCCTGCCCGATTCAGGCCCTATTCTGACACCGTACCCCCGGCCTGTCAACGCCACTGGCCCTCTCGGGGCCTCATAGACGGCACTTGGCCTGACTTGCCCCTTTTTGAGGACCCGTCACCGCTCCATCAGCGCCACGACTTCCACGTGGGCCGTGTTCGGAAACATGTCCACCGCTGTAACCCTTGCGACCTTCCATCCCGCGTCTGTGAGCTGGTTCAGGTCCCTCGCCAGCGTGGCAGGGTCACACGACACGTAAACAAGCCGCCCTGCATTGCATTCGGCGAGGCGCTTCACAATCGGTTTGGCTCCGGTCCTGGGGGGATCGAGCAGGATGGCGTCCCACTCGCGTTCGCGAATCGCGTCGGCAAACTTCGACTCGTCGCCCGCGCGGTAGTCCCCGCGGCCTTGTTTGCGGGCGGCGGCGACCGCGGTGCGATTGTGATCGATTCCTACCACGTCGGCTTCGAGCCCAAGCGATAAATTCCCGGATCCGCAATACAGTTCAAGGACGGTCCGGGTGCCGGCCAAATACTGATGAACACACTGCCGGAGCTGACGGTTAAGCAGTAGACTGGCCTGCGAAAAGGCCCCGCACACCACCGGTACCCCGTCAAACAGGAATTGGCGCCGTGCGCCTGTACTCCGAGGCCCCTGCGCGTCGGGAAATCGCTCCGCCAACACCCGGTTTGGTTTCGCGCTCCAGATCAATCGGTCATCGCCTTCCGGATTTACCGTGACCTCAACAGGGCCGGAGACGGCGGCCTCGCGAAGCCGAGCGAGCGCCTCGTTCAGGCGCGGATGACATAACGGACATTGTGTTATTCCGACCACGCGGTGGGTTCCCAGCGCGTAGAAACCCAGGGCGCCGCCGCTGCCATGGAATTCCGCACGGGTGCGATATCCCAGCCTTAAGGCGGGGTCCTCAAGCCAGTCAACTTCGGCTTCGATGCGGCCTATGCGCTCGAGGCAGTCATTCACGATTCGGCACTTCCATTGTGCCTGGGCCGGATACGAGAAGTGAAGCCACGTACAGCCGCCGCATCGCCCAAACACCTCGCAGGGAGACTCCAACCGGTGTGGCGAAGCAGAAGCGATCGACTCGACAACGCCCCAAAGCACGCCCCGACTCTGTCGCGCGATTCGCACATTGATCACGTCGCCCGGCAGCGCATAGGGTACAAAACAGACCTGCCCATTTATCCGTCCGACACCATAGCCGCCATGGGACAGAGAAGATATTTCAATTCGAGCAGCCATGCATGAGAGTGTATCGAAGCAGTGTCCCTTCATGCAGCCCGACTGGAATTCACGGCGGTTTCTGGGACTTCAATTGATCGCAGCCGGGTTGGGGATAGTCGGTGGTCTTAAGAACTTCTGACAAAAACCCCAAATACACCAAACCGACTTTGTGGTGCATGCATCCTTGCCTGAATTCTTGGCCTCCGGGAAGCAGCCGAGACGGCCGCACCACAATGATCGCTGGGGTTTTTGTTAGAAGTTGTAACTTAAATCCGCATGCGATAACGACAAAATAACGTCTATATACACATCTCAGTCCTATTTCGAGTTCATGTCTATCGTCGTAACTATTCTTTCTATTCTGACAAGTAATTTGTCATTTCTGATAAACAACTGATGCTTCTTGACCTTCCGGAGTTGCATCCGCTATGCTGAATTGCCTCGTAACTTATTCGAGTTTAGAATTTTAGGTATACTTGGCACGATCTTTGTACATCGTTCGGGGGATAGGTGTGTCCTGACACATGAATCTACGACCCGGATTTCAAATTGATATGAGGGTTTATCGAATTATCATCAATTTCCCCGTCGTCTCGTGGGGCATCGTCTTGGCCGTCGTCATGATGAGCGGGCGGGCGCTTGCCCACGACGGTCAGCCCCACGGTTCACTCCCGCCTGGTTTCAGTGAGTCGGTCGTTTTTGACGGCCTACTACAGCCCGTCGCCGCTCGATTCGCGCCGGACGGGCGGGTCTTCGTTCTCGAAAAGTTGGGCCGGTTGAAGGTGTTTGACAGCGTCGAGGACACCACGGCGACCTTGGTAACGAGCTTCGAGAGCGATACCTGGACTTTTGGAGATCATGGGTCCCTCGGACTCGCCGTCGATCCCGAGTTTCCCGCCCGACCGTATGTATACGTCTTGTATGCTTTGCGTGGGAACCCCGGGGGGCGCCTGGTTCGCCTCGAACTGAATCCGTTGACCAACGCTCTCGTTGGGGCGCCGACGGTCTTGCTGGAAGCGTGGTGCGCCATCTACCCAAGCCATGGTGTGGGCGATCTTGCGTTTGGGCCGGACGGGGCGCTTTATGTCAGCTTTGGTGACAGCGCCAGCTTCACCTTTATTGATTGGGGGCAAGAGGAACCCGTAAACATCGACGGCGACCCCGCCGGGCCATGCGAGTGCGACGATCCGCCTCTGGAGGGCGGAGCACTGCGTTCCCAGGACATTCGCACGTCCTCCGATGCGGTCGGATACGACGGCGCGATCATCCGCATCGACCCTGACACGGGTGCCGCCCTACCCGACAATCCGTTGTACGGCGGGGACCCGGCGGACGATCGGATCGTCGCGTACGGTCTGCGAAACCCATTTCGGTTCTCGGTCGATCCGGTGACCGGTTCGCTGTGGATCGGCGACGTGGGTTGGAACGAGTGGGAGGAGATCAACTACGTTCCAGACCCTTTGGATCCCAATATCCGGAATTTCGGATGGCCCTGCTATAGCGGACCGGGACCCGACTTGGCGTATGCGGGGGCGGACTTACCCATCTGCTCCGCCCTTTATGCCGAAGGCACTGCGAGCTCCCCGTACTATGAGTACTTCCACACCGGCAGCGCATCTGTGACCGGCATTGTGCGGTACCAGGGGGGAGACTATCCTTCGCAGTACATCGGGGCGCTCATCTTCGGCGACTACGCCGCGCAAAAATTGCACGTTATGTTCCCGGACGAAGACGGCATGCCGGACCGAAACAATATGATCTTGTTGAAGGACGGTCTGTGTGCGCCCGTTGACATCCAACTTGGTCCGAACGGGGACATCTTCTACGTGGACATCGGCGCCGGTGTCGTCCGGCGAATCCGATATTTCTCCGACAACCAGCCGCCGACGGCGGAGATTACAGTCGACGCCACCTATGGGCCGTCTCCTCTTACGGTCCATTTCAGCGGACTGGCCTCGACCGATCCCGATGTTGGGGATGTCCTTACTTACGAATGGGACCTTGACAACGACGGAATCTACGGGGATTCAACGGCGGAAGAATTTGATTTGACCTTCCCCTCGGGCGGGAACTACGTCGTGAAACTCCGGGTCACCGACGGCGGAGGGCTGTTCGACTCGGATCACATTACGATCTACGTGGACAATGATCCCCCGACGGCAACCATCACAACACCTCTCGATGGAGCGACGTACCGGGTCGGCGACATCATCCCATTTGCGGGAACGGGCGAGGATCCGGAGGTTGGCCCACTTCCTCCGAGCGCCATGCAGTGGGACATCATCCTCCATCATTGCGCAGTGGTTGATCCCGATGATTGCCATGCTCACGGGCAGCACACCTTTTTCGGCATCGCGGGGGGGCAGTTCATCGCACTGGACCACGAGTATCCCTGCTACTACGAGATTCGGCTGAAGGTGACGGAGGCCGAAGTCGGTCAGACCGACACCCACAGCATATTCCTACTTCCGGAAATCGTCCCCGTGACCCTGCAAACGTCTCCATCCGGGTTGGATGTCACCATGCTGGCCGAGACCAGCGTTGCCCCGCTCACGCGCCATATGATCATCAACGGCGGGACGACGATTTCCACGTCGGCCGTGCAGTGGCTCAATGGTCTTAAGTACACCTTCGTCTCCTGGTCGGACGGCGGGGATCGTTCACACTCCATCACCGCGCCGGCCACGCCGCTGACGCTCACGGCGACGTTCGTGAGCAATTTCCCGCCGGTGCTCGCGCCCATCGGAAACCAGAGCGTACAGGAAGGACAGTTGCTCCAGGTCGGGGCAAGCGTTACCGATCCCGACGGAACCACGCCCAGCCTCAGCGCATCGAATCTCCCGCCCGGCGCGTCATTTTCGGATCATGGAGACGGAACAGGCACCCTGACCTGGACGCCAAATTTTGATCAGGCCGGCTCCTATGCGAACGTGACGATTCAGGCGGACGATCATGGCGAGCCGCCGCTGTCGGATTCCGAGTCGTTCTCCATTACGGTAATCAATGTCAACCGTCCGCCGAATCTTGCGGCGATTTCCAACCAGTCGGTGGCCGAGAACGCGCTGTTGTCCTTCAATGTTTCGGCGAGCGATCCGGACGGACAAATCCCTGCCCTTGCTGCGTCGAACCTGCCGATTGGCGCCACGTTCACCGACCACGGTGACGGGACGGGAACGTTTTCCTGGACGCCGACCTACGAGCAGGCTGGAACGTACCCCAATGTGACGATTACGGCGAACGACGTCGGCGACCCGCCGTTGCAGGATTCAGAGTCGTTCACGATTACCGTTGGCGATGTCAATCGGGCGCCTGTGATAAACCCCATTTCCGACCAGGTCGTGAACGAGAACGAACCTTTGGTGTTCAGCATCTCCGCTTACGATCCCGATGGGACCATACCCGTCCTGTCCGTCGTAAAACTCCCGGCATACGCCGAATTCGTCGGTCACGGCAACGGTGTCGGCACGTTCCGGTGGCAGCCGGAATATCATGTGGCGCTGGATTCCCCCTACGTCGTGACGTTCATTGCCAGCGATGGATTCCTTGTCGATTCGGTGTCCGTCCGGATCGACGTGAACGACACCAATCTGCCCGTCGTGTTGCTCCCCCTGAGCAATGCGACGGTGAAGGTCGGGCAATCGCTTATGTTCAACGTCTTTGCCTACGACTTTGACGGAGGAAATGTCTGGCTGTCCGCGACGGGGCTTCCACCGGGTGCATTCTTCATCGACGACGCGGGTTGGGTGGGTGTGTTCGGCTGGAAGCCGACCGCTGCGGCATTGAACAGCTCGCCCTACAACGTGACGTTCTGGGCCACGGACGGGTTCATGACCGTCAATCAGTCCATCCAAATTACCGTCCAAGATGTTGCCCAAGGGCTGATACACGTTACTTGGCCTCGCAAAGGGGAGATCCTGAAGCGGGGAAGCGTAAACAAAGTTCAATGGACCTCGGCCGGGGAAGTAGGTGAAACCGTCTCCATCGAGCTGTATCGGAAAAAGAAACTCGCCACCGTCATCAAGTCGAACGTGTCGAACGACGGATCGTTCAACTGGGCCATTCCCGCGTCCACGGATCCGGGTGGGGGATACTACGTGCGCGTCAAGTCCAAGTCCGCGCCGCATATCTTCGGCGACAGCAAAGGGACATTCACGATCATCGAATGATGCGTCCCGGCGCCTGCCACGCGTATACTCATGCTGTCGTGGAGGTTCCCCATGCTGCTGGCAGGAGAAGGACGAGCTGACATCACGCCCCCACCAGGGACGGTGCTCGCGGGTTTTCACTATACCCCGGGAAAGGAAAGGGTCGTCGCGGGCGTACGCCAAGCTGCGCAGGTTCGCGCTCTGGCGCTGCGCGTCGGCGAGGCGACCGCGTTTCTCATCTCGCTGGAACTCTGCGCCGTGTCGCGGGAGTTTGCGTCCCGGCTCCGGAAGCGCATTCAGGCCGAGTTCGGTCTGCCCGGCGCGTTTGTGCGTGTTTGCGCCACCCATACGCACAGCATGCCCACGCTTCGTCCGTTTCTGCAATGGGGTGACGTGTCGGAGTCCTACGAGCGGGACGTCGAATCGCGGGCTGTCGAGGCGGCCCGGGCCGCGCTGACGGACCTGTCCGATGCGGACTGCTACGTGGGAAGGCAAAGCGTGCGCGGCGGCAACTTCAACCGTACTACGGACACGTGGAGAACGGACGATGCATTTACAAACGATTCGACCGATGCCGAGCGTTGGCTGGATACGCTGCTTCAGGCCGTGTACTTTCAGCGAGCGTCCGACAAGAAACCCATTGTCTGGTACCACTTTTGCGCGCACCCCGTTTGCTTCGGCGACGCGGACGCCGGACCGGACTGGCCGGGCATAGTCGCGCGGCGCGTCCTGGCGGCGGACGGAATCGAGCCGGGTTATCTCCAGGGACACATCGGCGACGTGAATCCCGGTGACGGGACACCCTGGATCGGTGATCCGGAGGAGACGGTGGCCGCAGTCGCGCCGGCTGTGCACCACGCGATGGGCCATGGCGATTTGGTTCTGGTCGACGACATGAAGTTTGCGGAAACGGAAGTGCGGCTCGACTATGACCTTGAACGGTTACAGAACGATCTCGGAACATACCGGCAGGACCCGGAACAGTGTTCGGGCGGCGTGTGGGTCGATGCGGGGTTTGCCAACGCATGGTTTGAAATCGTCTCCGGCTGGCCGGATAGCGAAGCGGCCCTGCATGTACCGGTTTCCGCGTTGCGGCTGGGAAGCCTCGCGCTGCTCTTTCATCCCGCGGAACTTTACAGCTACTACGGACTCGCCATTCGGACCGGCTCGCCGTTCCCGCACACGATCGCAATCGGATATTGCGACGACTTCGCCGGATACCTGACGGACCCCACGGCCTACGAGCAGAACGAATACGCAGCGGTCGTCGTGCCGAAGATTCTCACACTGCCGCCCTATAAGCGGGAGACCGCCCGCTCGTTCACCCAACGCTGCGTCGAGTTGCTCCGCTCGCTCACGTGAAACGTCCCGTGGGGGGACCGTTTATCCGGCCTGTACCGCCGGCTCTTTCTCCATGGTGGCTGGGTGCCGCTCCCGTGCCCAATGCAGGAACCGTTCGACTCGGTCGAACACCTCGTCGGCGCCCTCGCCGTTGATAATTCCATGTCGGGCCCGATCGAAGACGGTCAATTCCTTTTCCGTTGTACCCACTTGGGCGTAAATGTTAGGTCCGCTCGAGGGATCCACAATCGGATCGCGAAAGCTCTGGACGATCAGCGTCGGCACGACGATCTGCGGCAGCACGGACTCCATCGCCCTCATGGCATCTCCGAGTTGTTTGACGCCGGTGATGGGGTTGCGCACGTAATTGATGTGCTTGTTCTCGGGTTGGTTCTCGACAAAGTCCCAGCCGGGTCCTCGCCGAAACCGCGAGAGGAGGTTGTTCATCGAGACCAACTGCGAGGCGAACCGGGCCATGTAGTTGCGAAGCTGGAGCGGGGCGTTAATAGAGAACACCGCTTTGATCTTGTCCTTCTTGCGCCCCGCCGCCAGCAGGGCGAGGACGCCGCCCGTGGAGAACCCGCCCAGGACGATGTAATCGGTAAGGCTCTTGATAATCGCATAGCCGCGATTCATCGACTCGTACCATTCCTCCCAGGGCGTCCTGGCGAGGTCCTCGGGCGCCGTCCCATGTCCGCGCAGCCGGACGCCGTATACGGCGTAGCCGCGAGACACAAAAAAGTCCGCCATCGCGCGGACCTCCAACGGCGCGGCCATGTAACCGTGAATGAGTACGATGCCCGCCTTGTGACGCGGGGGCACGAGCAAGTACGGGGAACCAACCTCTTTGGGTTTGCTTTCCCCTTCGATGTAGTAGGACTCGTAGTCCTTCTCGAAGAGTTCCTTGTCTTCTTGGAGAAAAATTTGCCGGATTTTCGCCGACAACACGGGCCGAGGAAGCTGGGCGACATTACGAATTACGCTCGTGAGCAAGGTGAGCGGCTCGACTTCGTTTGCGATGACCGTTGTGATTTCGTCTTTTCGGATGGTGTGGAAGTCGCCGCGTCCGATTCGGGCGTGCACGTTCCGGATATACCCGTCGGGGGTCTTTCGGATGATGCCATCGTTCATGCACAAGTCCAGGAAATCGGTGAAGACCGGACTGGGGTCTTCGTAGATGATGTCGCGGTAGGACCGGTCCAGCAGCGGATGCAGGCGGTGCTGACCCAGGCGTTTGATCTGGTGGATGCTCAGGAAGATTCGGTTGCGATAGGCCCGTTCGGTGAATTTCCGGGCGCGCTGGTGGCGGATCAAGGTCCCGAAGATGTGGTCGAAATTCACGGTCGTCAGCCGATAAATGTCGGCCATGTACCGCACCATGAGACGGCGCGCGGCTTCATTGAATCCCGATTCCGGGTCCTGTTCCAGAGCGTTCAGGTCGGCGTCGATCGATTCAATCAGCAGTGCGCAATCGGTTTCTTGGAGGAACGGGGCGACCTCGATGGGCTCGCCAAGCGTGATATCGATGTCGGTGTCCTTCGAGAGCACGGTCCCCTCGACCGATAACTCCTCGAGGGCCCGCCGGCTCAGGTCCTTCGCGATTCCCCGTGCAAGGCGAAGCACGATGTTTTCCCGCGCCCGAATGGGAAAGTAGGTCACGTTGACCGGAACGATGACCGTTCTCCGGTTTAATGCCTGATTGATGTCCTGCAGGCCGAACCGCTGCAGGACGGGTTGAATGCCCGACTGCTTCTCCGGCCGGTCCTTGAAGCAGGCGAGCCGCTGCCGGTAGTATTCGGCGCGCAAGGCCAACACGGCCGCGCCGGTGTGCGGGGGGCGCCGCTCTCCCTTGCTGTAAACCGCAAAGGTTCCCGTCCGGTCGACGACTTTCTTGTCTTTGATCATCGCCCCTTCCGGGAAAATGATCCAGGGGTGTTCGCCGGTCAAAAGCGAATTGACGATGATTTTGTCGCGGTCCGGGTCTTTTGTCGATACATTTCCCGTCGACAACAGGTATTGCCCGATTCGGCCCACGAACAACTCGCCTGCCGCGAGCGACCAGATTTCTTTGCCGGTGTGCTTGTGGAGGACATAGGGGAGCAGGACCGTCTCGACCCTCGTGAAATGGTTCACGACGTAGATGATGGCCATGTCATCGGAAATGGCTTCGATATTGTGCAGGCGAACGTTGGCTTTGATGAGTTTCGTCGCAATGTCCAGGGTCCATTTGGTCGACTTTAGTGCGAACGAACTCATACTTCCGTCCCAACGACGCCATGCAAGAGTCCGCCCGGTTTGTCCGAGCGGCGCATCCACTATAAACCAAGCCCGGTGGTTCGACAACTGGGCCGGAATTGTTCGACCGGTATACGCAAAAACCGTCGAGTTGCGACGCCAATGTCCGACGCGGTCCAACCACGGCCCAGATGTGAACAGGAACCGTACTTCGGGTGGGCCGGAGGCTCGTGGTCAGGCCAGGTCGAACAGCATCACTTCGGCGTCGGACAACGCGGTCATTCGCGCCGCGGCGCGCCCGCTGATCGCCGCCCCATCGGAACGGAACAACTCGATCCCGTCCAGTGAAATGCTGCCTTCGATGACCTGGAGCCATGCGCAGCGGCCCGGCGCCATAGCCTGATCGACGGTAGCGCCGGCGGCGATTCGGCCGAGATAAATCGATACATCTTGATGGATGGTCAGGGAGCCATGACGAGCGTCTCGCGAGGCGACAAGGGTCAGATTGGTGGACGTCCCAGGGTGGGCGCATTGCCGTTCCTCGTACCCCGGCGCGATTCCATCCTGCTCCGGCAACAACCAGATCTGGTAGAGGTGCAGCGGCGCCTCGGGCGATGCATTAAACTCGCTGTGCTTCACGCCGGTGCCGGCGCTCATCCGCTGAAAGTCCCCCGCCCGCAGAATGGATCCATTTCCCATGCTGTCGCGATGCCGTAACTCGCCTTCGATCACGTAGGTGACGATCTCCATGTCCTTGTGCGCGTGTGTGCCGAACCCCTTCCCCGGCGCGATGAAGTCTTCGTTCATTGCGCGCAGCGCACGGAAATTCATGTGCGCGGGATCGATGTAGGACCCGAACGAAAATGTGTGATACGTATCGAGCCAACCGTAGTTGGCGTGGCCGCGTTCGTGGGCCCTTCGCACTTGGATCATGGCGCTGCTCCTTGTCACCGGTTTGGGATCGGACAGAGCGGCCCAACCGAAAGGAATGACTGATGCGCCGTTTCGACCGAAATCCCGGTTACCGGCCTCGCAAGTATACCGACATGCGCCTATAATCGCCCGAAAGACGAGAGAGGGGAACCGTGGAGACATGTTGATTGGGGCGAGACGTGGCCGGTCGATCCTAATACCCATCGCGTTAATGTTCGTGGCAGCGCTGTTTCTTGTGAGTCCGCGAGGCGAGTTTCCGCTCAATGATGACTGGGTGTACGCCGAGATGGTGCGTTCGCTTCTCGCCACGGGGCGGCCCGAAGTCCACCCTTATGCTAGCGCTTGGGCGATACCCCAGACCGTTCTCGGCGCCGGACTATCCAAGGTGTTTGGCTTTGGATTCACCACGCTGCGGGCGACGACCCTTGTCATGGCGTTTCTCGCGGCGTGGGCGGCCTCGCTCTGTGCCCGCGAAATCGGCGCCTCGCGCGGACAGGCCATCGCCGCGGCCGCGCTCCTCCTGATGAACCCCCTCTTTCTCAATCTTTCGTATTCGTTTATGACGGACGTGCCGTTCGTGACCTTTACCCTTTTCTCCGTTCTGTTTTATTTGAAGTCGCTGCGCCGACCCGGCGCGATACCGATCGGGTTGGGCAGCGTATTCGCCGCCCTTGCGTTTGCGAATCGCCAATACGGCGTGTTGCTGCCGGCGGCGTTCATAATGGCGGCAGGCCTGTTTGCGCCCCGCACCCACTCGCACTGGTCGACGCGAAACGCGGCGGCCCTGCTGCTGCCCTTCGTCGCGGGCGTCGTCCTCGTCATCCTAATAGCGCGAACGTCGTCGCGGCCGCTGTGGACGGGATTGCTTACAGATTCCGAGTCCGCCCGCAACGTGCTCCGCACCGCAGCGGACGTTCTATTCTGCGGATTGCAGTATATCGGTATCTTCCTCAGCCCGATAGCAGTCGTGCGGCTGCTGGCGGCAGGTGGCCAAACGGAACGACGGTCGCGAACGCATTGGGGGATCGTGGCCGCCACTTCCGTGTCGGCAATCGTGTACTCGATGTGGGTTGCCGGGCCGCTTCCCAACCTACCGAATATCATGCGCGATCTGGGCGTCGGTCCTTTGCTGTTGAGCGATGCGGACCCGGCGGGGAGCCCCTCACCGGTGTCGGTTGGCGGAGCGGTTTGGTGGCCGGTCACGATATGGAGCGCGGTCAGCGCCGGTGTGTTGGTTGCTCACACTACGACCTTGTTGCGCGCGACCGGGTCGATACGGGCGTCAATATGGCGCGCGCGGCGGTCGCAATTCGGGTTTCTGGTCGTATGCGCGGTGGCCTTGACGCTCGCGCCCTGCAATCCATTTCAAGACGCCTACTTCGATCGCTACTTGCTGCCTGCGCTCCCGCTGGCGGCTGTGCTGGCCTTTCGCCCGGCGCCCCGCACGAAGCGTGCGGTGTCGGGCCGATCCCCGGGTCTCGAACAAGGTCGAGGCGCGCGTTCGAGACATCGACTTCAAAAGGTCCGAGTGTCCGCGGGGATTCTTCTTGCGTCGATGCTGTTTTCGTTCAGCGTGATTTCATTGCAGGATTACATGGCGTGGAACCGCGCGCGGTGGACCGCGTTAGACATTCTGCGCGACCAGCGCGGTGTACCCGATCTCGAGATCGACGGCGGTTATGAGTTCAATGGCTACTACACCAGCGAGGAATACATACGACTGGTCGCAGAGTCCGACTCGAACGAGCATCTGACGCGCCCTATCTGGGTGGTAAAGGACACGTGGAAGGTGGCTTTCCGGCCCCAGCCCGGCTATACCGTGGTCGAAACGGTACCGTACTATTCCTGGCTGGGTTTTATGAGTCGCGACATTCTTATTCTCAAACGCGATGCGGTTGCGGACGACGCTGCGGATACCGGCTAAAACACGGCGGCGGCAAGCCGGCTCAAGATACCCTTCAGGCCCCGGCGGTGCTGGTTGGGGCAGGCGCTCTCGCCGCAGTCACGGCAGATATGGGGGAGCACGTCGCCAGGGCCGTGTTCCAGGGCCTTGCGGATTTCCCGCACGCGCGCGCCGTGCCAGACTTCCTGCACCGTTTGCCGCTGGACATTGCCGAGGATGGTCGTCCTGTGCCAATCGACGCAGCACAGCGGTACGTCGCCGTTGAACAGGATCATCATGTCGCGCGAAGGCCGAATGCAGTTCCCCATTGACTTCATCGCGCCGACGTTCAGCTGATCGGCATCCTTGATGTTGCCGCCGCGGTTTTCCAACGCCGACGTAACCAGGCGGATGCCGTGCTTCTTCCAAAACTTCCGCGTGCTCTCGATCTCGCGGACGTTTTTGTTCGTCACCACCATCGATACACGGAAGTCGATATCGGATTTCATGCGCGTTTTCGTTTTTTGGAACGTGATGCAGTTATCGATGACCTTGGTGCTTTCATACCCCATGATCTGGCGATTGATCTCGGGGTCAAGCGACTGCAGGCTGACCTTCAACTGCTTCAGCCCCGCTTCGATTAAAGCCGCCCCGCGCTCTTCAGTCAGATACGTGCCGTTCGTGATGACCTGCGTCTTGGCGGACGGGATCTTTTCCGTCACGTAGGCGGTCCATTCCGGCAGGCGCTTGTCGGCCATCGGCTCGTTCTGCATATACATGCCGATGCGCCGCGGGGGAGTTTTCGCCAGGTCGTGAATGATCTTCTCGAACAGATCGCGCGGCATGCGCCCGTGCTCGAGGTCAGTCTTCAAGACCTCCTCGTTGGGGCAAAAAATGCACCGGCCGTTGCATCCGGCCATGGTTTGAATTTGGACCCGAGGCGGGCCTGCGGCGATGGCGTAGCCCAATGGTCACATCCTCTTTCCTGCGAGAGCTGTCCGACTCAAATGCCATTTTAGCAAGAGTGACCCAAAAACAGCAAGAAACTGCATCGAATACGTGTGGGCCGTCCGATTTCGATAAGACCTACGGCGACTATTGCCCCGCTCGAATCCCTATTGCCCCGCTGATGTCCCGCAAGACAGGAATATCCATTCCAAACAAAGCCGCCGCGATTGCCGCGAACACCACCAATACAATGATCGCGAAAACCGCGCCGATGAAAGCCCTAATCTGTGTCTTCCGCATCAGCCCCTCCCTCCAACGTTACTTGACTGCCGCCAACCTCGCCCGCGCGTCCTCGACGATCTTCATGAAGCGCCGCCCGTACTCGGTGTAGCTGTTGTACAGCGCCGCCTCATTGTCCGCATGTTCGCCGGTGTGAATGATTGCGGCGAGGTGCGGTTCGATCGAGAACCCGCCGTCGTACCCTTTTGTCAGCAAGTCGCACACAATTTCCTTCACGCAGCCGTCGCCTTCTCCGCAGTACGTGTATACGTCCTTGCCGTCCACTTTGCGCGCGTCCTTGATGTGAACGTACACGATGTCGTCGTACACGGCTTGATAATACGCCCACGCGTCCTGCCCGTAGGTCACGGGGTTTCCGGTATCGAACACGACCCTGAGCGCGGGGCTATTGACTTCACGCAAGAGAATGTTGCTGTTCTCGGCCGAGAGGCCGCCCCAGCCGCTGCAATTCTCGTGGCAAAGCGTGATGCCGCCGTCTTCCGCCATTTTCGCCAGCACTTTCATTCGCGCGATAGCTTCGTCGCGCCATTCGCTCTCTGGGATCGGGTTCTTCGGATCGTTCGGATAACTCATCACGCGGATGAAGGGCGTGCCGAACCGTTGCATGCGGGGGATCGCCCGCTTGAGGTCTTCGATATCGACGTTGCGGTCGCAGGTGATGGGTCGCGCCCAGTTCGCAATTGCGCTGCCGAAACAAGACACCTTCATTTCCGCCTCGCAGACCGCCGCATAGACCCGATCGAAGTCCGTATCGGACAGCATCGTCAGGTTTGTGCCGTCCACGAGCCGCAGCTCGAGGTGGTCCCAGCCCAACTCGCGGTGGGCTCTAATCTGCGCATCGATCGATGCGCCCGCCTCG
>BTUX01000110.1:0-14402 GCA_045863315.1 Candidatus Hydrogenedentota bacterium
ACGGCTCGATGCCCATGTTCACCAGACGGGTGATCGCGCCCGCGCTGTCGTTGGTGTGCAGGGTCGAGAACACGAGGTGACCCGTAAGCGAGGCCTGGATCGCCATGTCCGCGGTTTCGAGATCGCGGATTTCTCCCACCAGAATCACATCGGGGTCCTGGCGCAGAATGCTGCGCAGGCCCGCGGCGAAGGTCAGCCCGATCTTGGGTTTCACCTGGATCTGGCCGATTCCCGGCATCTGGTATTCGATGGGGTCCTCGACCGTGATGATGTTCAGTTCGGGCGAACTCACGCGCTGAAGCCCGGCGTACAGGGTGGTGGACTTGCCGGACCCCGTCGGGCCCGTGACGAGGATGATGCCGTGGGAACTCTTGATGAGCTTGTCGAACATGTTGTAATCGTGCGGATCCATGCCGAGCTCTTCGAGCCCGAACAGGAAGGTCCCTTTTTCAAGGATACGCATGACCACGCGTTCGCCGTGCGCGATCGGGATTACCGAGACGCGGATGTCGATCTCCTTTCCGCTGAGCCGGATCTTGATGCGGCCGTCCTGCGGGAGGCGGTGTTCGGCGATGTTCATGTTCGCCATGATCTTGATGCGCGAGGTAATGGCGGCTTGCTGCGACTTCGGCGCCTGGAGCTTTTCGTACAACACGCCGTCGATGCGATATCGGACACGGACCTCGCGCTCGAACGGCTCGATGTGGATGTCCGACGCGCGTTCCTTGACCGCGCCGGAGATGAGCAGGTTGATCAGCTTGATGATGGGCGCTTCGTTGGCAAGATCGAGCAGGTCGCGATCGGCGTCGAGCGAATCCAGGGTTTGCACCTCGTCTTCCCCTTCGCTGGTCAACACGATGTTATCGATCATGTCGCGCGCATTGTCGCCTTGATGGTCGAAATAGCTGTCGATGACCGCCTGGATTTCCTCTTTCCGGCACAGAACGGGCTCGACGGGCCCGCCCAGCAGCAACCGCAGATCATCCAGCGGCAAGAGATTGACGGGATCGTGCAGCGCGACGTAAAACCCCGCGCCGTTCTGGCGAATGGGCACCATTTCGTATTCGCGAATGAAGTTGATGGGCACTTTGGTCGTCAACGACGTGTCGATCGAACTCTGAATGTCCCGCTCGAACGGAATGTTGAACTGTTCGCTCAAGGCTTCGAGCACGTGGTCTTCCTCGACGTACCCCAGGTCCATCAAAATCTCGCCGATGCGCGCCCACTTGGTGCGGACCCGCTGCAACTCGAGGCCTTCCGTGACCTGTTCCCGGTGCACGTGGCCGAGTTCCACGAGTATCTCACCAAGCAATGTCGCCTCACTGACCGGCACGGATTATTTCTCCACGTCGCCGCGCTGCAGCACGGACCCGCCGGTCACCTCTTCGATGGCGGCGGTGGTCGGACGGTAGCGGCTGCGCTCGTATGCTTTCTGTGAAATCTTTTTGATGATGCCCCGCTCGAAGAACACGTCTGCGTTCGCCTTCGAGGCCTTGCTCATCTGCGCGTCCGTCAAGCGTTGATAGTCAATGCCTTCCTTGACGATGTGGGGGGTGATCAAGACGACGAGGTTGCGCTTGACGCGGGTGCTCTCGCGCCGGCCGAACAACCAGCCCAGCCCCGGGATATCGCCAAGAATCGGCGTCTGCCGCCGCCCGCGGTCCGTGCTTTCGCTGATGAGTCCGCCGAGCACGCCGGTCGACCCTTCGCGAACAACCACCTTATTCGTGATTTTGGACAGCGAGAACGTGGGGCCGCTGGCGTTGGGATCGATTCCAATCGTGCTGACGATGGGTCTAGATACTTCAATCTCCAGATCGAGAAACACGTAATTGCCTTCGCTGATTTGCGGGGTGACCGTCAGTTTCACGCCGATTTCCCGGCGGTCGGTCTGCGTAAAGACGCTGCCGAATCCCGCGCCCGCTCCCGGTGTGGAATCCAGCGGTCGTTGTGCGCCGGTGACCACCGGCACTTCCTGGCCGTCGACGATGTTTGCCTGTTCGTTGTCCACGGTGATCAGGCTCGGGCGGGACAGGACGTCGAGGGCGGTCAGCGCTTCGAGCGCAGTCAGCAGCAGCGGAACGTTCGGGACCTCCTGCGTGATGGTCCCGCCCGCGCCGTCCGAAAACGTAATATCGGTCGTGCCGTCGATGAGACCCGCGGTGAGCACGTTGTCGCTTCCCTGCAAGGAGGCGAGGGGGCCGCCGCTCAGTACGTTGGCCAGGGAAACTACATTGTTGAGCGCAAAATAGTCGTTGGCGGTGAGACCGGCCGATTCGACTGCGAGCCGGAACCGGTCATTGATCGCCACTTCCATGATGATGGCCTCGACATGGACCTGCCGGGATGGAACGTCCAACTGCGCAATGACCGAATCGATCACCTTGTAGTCTTGCGGCGAGGCGATGATCAGCAGCGAATTCGTCTGATCATAGCGCGTGATCGTCACCTGCTTCTCGAAGGGTTGGATCTCGCCGGGTCCTCCGCCCGTAAAACCCGTGCTGCCTGTCGTGGCGCCGGCGGTCCCGGCGCCCGTTCCCGCGCGTCCGGTGGTGGAGCGGGTCGTGCTGGAACGCCCGATGCCGCCTCCCGTTCCGCCAATGAGATTGTTCAGCGCCTCTTCGACCTTCTCGGCATCGGCGTGCAGCAGTTCTCGCACGTGCATGTTGTTTGCGTCGGACGGGGTCGGGGTGTCGAGTTTTTCAACAAGGTCGCGCACACGCTCCATCAAGGGTTGCGACGCAACGACGATCAGGGCATTCAGGCGTTCGTCGGGCGTAATGCGAAGCGTAAGCGCCTCCGCGCCGATGACCTCCTGCGTCGCCTGCGCCGCGGGCATGCCCGGGCGGGCCGGCGGGCGGACCTGCGTCGGCGGACGCACGACGGTCTGGACGGGCTGCTGCGGAGCGCCGCTGGGCTGGGCCTGATCGCCCATCAGGACCTTCTGGATTTGTTCGGCGATGACTTCCGCGCGGGTGAATTCGAGCGCGAAAAACTCGACGACTTCGTCATATCCCTGGATATCGACCTGTTCGATCAGATCGAGCATCTTGCGCAAGCTCGCCGCAGTGCCGTACAGCAGGAGCATGTTGGTGCGCTCATACACGGTGACTTTGGATTCCTTCGACCCGACCTCGAGCAGCAATTGCGAAATCTCGGTCGCCGCCGCGTGTTTAATCGGCACGACCATGAACGAGTACCCCTCGTACCCCGTAGGAGAGTAGGTTTCGTCGATCACGAGCGGGGCCTGTTCGCGATCTTCCGCGATGGGACGGATCTTGACCAAATTGCCGTCGGCCGTTTCGACAAGTTTGTACTGGTATGACGCCAGTATGGACTCGAATATGGGTAGCACCATTTCACGAGGTATCGGGGCATGCGTGATCAGCGTGACCGTCTGCTGGTCGTTTACGTTCGCGTCCATGAGTATGTTCTTGCCGATGATCGGCCCGATGGACGCAATGACTTCTCGTAACGTCTGCCCTTGAAAGTCAAGGTAGATCTCGTTTTCGCCGGCGGGCGGGCCGGTCTTCGGTCGGTCCGGATTCACCGGTAGAGGCGGCGTCGGCGGCGGTTGCTGCGAGACGCCTCGGGCCTCCGTGGGCGGCGGCGGCAGCACGGCGCCGGAAGTCTCGGGGGGTTCCGGGGCGATGATTCGGGGCCGGGGCGGGGTGGTCCCTTCCGTTTCCGCGTCGACTACCTCCGCGGCAGGCGGCCCGCCTTCGGATTCGACCTCTTCGAGTGGCGCGACCGGTTGCGGAGTAGGGTATGCCGGTTCCGGTGAGGCCGCTGGTCGCTGCGCTCCCAACGTGGGGGTGGAAAGTCTCTTGCCGTCCTTTTGTTTGTCGGATTTGTCTTTCTCCCGGGTTCGATCTCGATCTTTGTCTTTCTCCCGGCCCTCTTTGCCGTTGTGGACTTTGAGGTCCGGCGCCGCCGGCGCCTGCCCGCGGGCCGCCGTCCCACTGCCCCACACGGCCACGAGAACGAAACAGGCCAGCAGCGATCCATAGCGCCGGCCCCAAGTGCCCATCCGAGCATTCGCGAATCGCATCGCTTTCACTTCACTCCCCACCCGGCCCCATGTTGGTGTGGCCGTCGGCCTTGTCCCACTTCCGCGTGTGACGTTCCACGTACCCCGCAAACCCATTTGGCGCGCACCCCGCACTTTCACTCCAGCCGAAACGTGATCATTTGCGGCTTCCCGTTGCGCAAGATACCGACTCGAAACGTGTTCGCGTTGCCGAATTTCTGCGCAATCTCGCCGATTTTCTCCTCGCTGTCTATCGTAACGCCGTTCACCGTCTGCACCACGTCTCCGTTCTGGAGCCCGACCCGCTGCGCCAACGGAACGGAACTGAAATTCTGCGATGTAATCCCTGCCACGTTACCGTTCTCATCCGTATACAGTTCCGGATTCAGCGAGGCGACCAGGTCCGCATACGAGTACTGATTTAACTCCTCCACCACCTGGTCGCGGTTCAGCGCGGCATGCGGCGGGTTGGTCGCACCTACGGCCCCGTCACGGCGACCGCCGCGGGCCAGCCGGGGATCGCCGGGGTTCACCGGCCCCGCCGACTTCGGCTCCTCCATGACCAATTCTTCGTTCTGGTTCTTCTCTTCGTTTCTCAGAATAATGCGGCGTCGATGGACCTCGACCAAGCGCAGGTTGGGCATGACTTCCTTGCCGTTGTAGTACGTGGCGACCCGCTGCGTGGCCGTTGGCGATGAGTTCTCGATGATGGCCGTCGCAAACGGATCGGACGGATGTGTCGCCACCGTTCCGTACAACTTTAGAGGTGCCGTCGTTTGGACAAGGGCCGTCGATTCTTCGGTCGGCCCCGCGGCAGGCGCATCCGCCGCTCCGGCCCCGAACATGCCTCCGGTCACGATGCCGTCGTACTCGGCTCGGGGCCCAACCTTCGCGACATGAAACTGAGGCTCTCCGGGCTGCGGAATCGGCAAGTCGGTAACCATCCCGGAACCGGCCGAAGGCCCAAACGCAAGCAGGAAAATCACGTAGGCGATCATCAGCGCAAGCACCACATCCGTCAGGACGAGGAACTGGCGTATGACAAGCCCCCTGAGCATGGTTACCTCCAATCGACCTCTGCATCTGACGGCCGGCATTCGGGCGCTTAAACTACCGCTGCAGGCGCGCTCGCGTTTGCCAGACCTATCGACCCGTATGCATCCCTCCGCGTTTCGCGTCAAGGGCGTGCAACGGCCCAAGTCTCGCCGCCACAGAACGTTCCAACACTACGATTAACGCGCGTTTGGCCCGGCGGGTTGACGGTCAGACGGCGCGGATGCGCCGCCGAAAGTCTGAGTGTGAACAGTCTACTGCCTTGCACAAGTCCTTTGCAACGGCAGACATAGCACAGCACCGGACCCTGTGTCGGGTCGAAACTGGTTCCGTCACTGCACTGGCGGCAAGTCCGCTAACCCGGATTTTTCACACCCGCGGCCAATGAAGGATACAACTTCGTGCGGCAAATACCTTTATGCAGTGACAGGGAAAACGGGGTGTTGGCGTGAAAAATCCTCACCCGATTGACTTCAATGCTATCTCCTGAGCATTTCTCACCAGTCGCTCCCGCCATCGGGAGCGACTGGTGAGAAATGCGGGCTGAACTGGCCATTAAACACCGTTTCGCGGGAAATCGATCGTGCAGGATGGAGAAGTTCAAGGCGTGCTCACATTCGAGGAGACGAGTATCGTGCGGGTTCGCAGGGGTAGTGGACGCACACCTTGAGAAGCGCCCTTGGGCTGTCCAAACGAGCTGGGTCTACGGTTCTGCTTGGGCGAGCTTTCGCTGTTTGCGATCGATCCCGCGCAAATAGGCCGTAAACTCTTCCAACTTGACGAGGGTCCTCTGTTCGAAAGGGGCCCATCGCACTGCGTTCTCGGCGGCCTTCGCTTCCGTCTCATCGGGCTTATTCATCTTTGCGGCGACCCGTTCGAGACGCGCTCGCCCCGGCAACGATTGTGCGAACACATATTTTTCACCGGTTTTTGGATGTCGCCTGACCACGAACTTTCCGACGACCCCCGCGATGACTGCGTGTCCTCGCGGCTGGCAGTCGAGAAACAACAGGACTTCCTCTCCCGACTGAAACGTCGGGAGATCGGGTGAGTAGCGGACAATCGCCCCGACCCGGCCGGTGGGAAGCCGCAAGTTGACATGATTGCCCTTATTCTGGTTGCCCTTAATCGCTTCCGATACTTCGATTGCGACGTCGGTGACGATCTTCTTGTGGTCGTCCGTCCACCGGCTTTCCACACTGATGACCTTGCCCACGATCACATCATCGGCCATTGTGAGATAGTCGTCGATGCCGAGGCGGTCATCCACCATTGCCTGGCCGGAGAACGGGGCAATACCGAATGTCAAAGCGAGCAGCGCAAGCGTGCTGACGTGGCGCCGCCGCCTCCACGCCACCGCTGACACCAAGAACAGCGCAATCGCGAGAAGCGATATCTCCGCGTGCACAACGATCCACTCGAACCCCGTCATCGTGACGCGCGCCGCAGTCAATGCCGCCGGTGTTTCGATCAGAAACGCGGCCATGGCTGGGGCCGCACGATAGTAGAGATCGACGAAGGCGGCGCCGGCGGCCGTGGGAAGCAACACCTTGTCGCGCAGCGCGCGAAGGACATTCGGGCCTTGCACGACGTTGATTCCGGATACGACGACATTGAGGGGACAAGTCGAATTCTGATCGCCAAACATGGGGCGGCCCGCGGCCAAGATCACGTCGAGCGTCTTGCCCGACGTCTGACTGACAATACGGCGTCGGTTGAGGTCAAAGATCAGGGGCGTGCCCTGCCCCAGATTCGGTATCCCGAGGAGATTGCCGTTCTCGTTGAACACTTCGGACGGGAACAGCGAGTCAAAACCGAATCCGTCCACACCGGTCGGCGCGCCAACAAACGCGCCGTGCGTAGAATCGTAGGTTTCCCGGTCGTCGGGGAGGATTTCCGGCAGGAACTCGCCGCACGTAATCGTGAACGGCGCCGCGAACACGGTTTGCTGCTGAGTTTCCAGCTGCTTGAACAACCCTTTCAGCTCGAAGTGGCCGCGGAAGTCCGTATTCAACTGCCATTGGTAGAGGCCGGTCAGGGTATCCGCGAACAGTACAGGAACCGTGGCGGGGTTATTGTCGGCGTCCACCCAAGCCCGAATCCACGCACCGGCGATCGGTTGAGACGCAAAGCCCTGCCGCGCTCGTGTGCGCGCCTTCTGCTGGATTTCGAAAAACAAATCCTGGTCCGTGCGCGGATACATGAAGGTGATGGCCGCGATGTCGTCCGGAGCGAGATCTTGGTGGGAGTCGTTTCCATCTTCAGTGTACAAGGCGAACGAGTTCACCATACTGGAGGTGACCCCCCTCGGAGTCAGGGTCCCGTCAAAATTGCGGATATTGATGACGCGCCGCTCGACGGGCACTCCCTGTTGTTCTGATTCCTCCGAATCGAAGTTTGTAAGAGGGCTCCAATTCAGACCCAACCCCACGCCGGATGCGAAAGTGGCCAGCCCTTGCAGCGTGATGAGCTGGGTCGTGTTTTCCAGGTTTCGAGCTTCCTCGACGATCACCGTGTCGACATCGAGGATTTGTCCGCCAGTCACAGGAAAAGTGGAGTTCCCGATGGTGATGAACGTGTCTTCGAGCGCGGCTGCGACCAATGTAATCGACAGCGACCCGCCGGCAAGGGTCCCGCCTTGTTCGGTCGCGTCAGCGACCGATTCGAACATGACGTAGTTGAACGCGTCGATGTTATCGAGATCGCCGGTGACCTCCACGGGATCGACAAGCGACTGGCCTTGGCGAAACGCCGCGTACGCGGTTGTTACGCGTTCCCATTCCTCATAGCCGTTCAGAATCTTGGCAATTTCGGCGGGTGTAAAGCCATCGTTGTTCGGACCGTTTATCTCGAAATTGAGCGGGATGCCTTCGCCGGGCCCGCTCACGTCCCCGTCGCCGTTCGTGTCAAATGCGGACAGCGGCCACTTCACAATGGTCAGTGCGCCGGTTTCGTCATAGAACCCAAACGGATAGAACGCCCAGCCCGGTGTCGCAAGCACCACTGCGACCGCGACGGCAAGCGCCCCCCTTCTCCCCAGACGAGCAATCATTCTCACGTGCGGCAATCCTTTATTCGCGGGTGCAACGTTTCGTAGTTTCCCCGCAGTTCTACTTGATATCGCGCGGGGCGCCGGCCATGACACGCTGCCGCACGGGGCGAGCGCGTGTGACTCGAATCGCCAAGAACGTCAGCAACAGCGCGGCCCCGATTCCGGCGCACACGGGGAACTCAATCATCCACGCCACAGGCGTCAATAGTATGCGCGCGGCGCCCGCGAGCACCGGCGACTGCGCTACTGCATCGGCCATCGGCGGGCTGAGGGTATAGTACGCGTCCACAAGCGCCGCTCCCAGCGCCGTCTTCAGAAGCACATCGTCGCGGAAGCCGCGGAACGTGGCCAGTCGGCCCTCGAACGGGGTGCCGTATGCCGCCGTCGCGATGAAGCAAGTGGGCAGTCCTCCGCCTCCGCCGAATCCGCCTCCGCCTCCGCCGGTCGGCGAGTTGATATACGTGAATCCGTCGGGCTTGACCGCCAGCAGGCCGCTGGTCTGGTTCTGGACCGTCACGTCCAGAGGGCCGGTCTGCGGCAGTCCGCCGGTCGGGAAGGCCACGACTATCGTAGTCGACGTAGGTGTGCCCTGGATCGGCATCACGGTACCTTCAAATCGCACGACGGGATCGTCGAAGTTGGTTCCCGTAATTGTTACGGGGAAGTCGTTGCGGGTTCCTTGCGTCGGATTGACCGAAGTGATCGTAGGCTGTTCACCGGTCCCTCCGGTAATGATGGTAAAGTTGCTGAACTTGCCGTTTCGGCCCGTCTGGCTATTGGTGACACGCAACGTCACCTTGAGGTCGCCGTCCTGGTCCAGGACGGTGTTGCCCGGAATCGTGGCGATGATCGAGGTATTCGTCGAGGAAACTATGATCAATGCCACGCCGTCGATGTCGGCAGTCGGTGAAGCGCCGAAATTCTGGCCTGCAATTGCCAGGGTTATTCCGCCGGATGGCACGTTTTTCGGCAATTGTGTCGGCGTCACCGACGTAATGACGACGTCGGTGGGGCTCACCACGACTTCTGATGCGAGAATCGTCCGCGTTTGCGCGGCCTTGTTCACCGTTGACCGCACCCAGTTGAACCCGCTGTTGTCGAGTTCCGGGTATTGCTTGTAGTACTTGTACTTGTCGTATTGCGGCAGATCGTTTGACTTGAAGAATGTAATCAGGCCGATCGCCCGCGCTCCCCATGGGAACTCGCTGAATACGTCAAACTCGCCGACGCGCGTGGCCGGCGGCGGCGGGAACGTGTCCGGGTCCGGTTCCGTCGGCGTATTGGGACCCCAGGAAACGATCCCGACTCGGAAATCATCCCCGATATCGAGCGTTTCCGAGGTCTGAATCACTACGAAAAAGTCGGACCCAACCGCGGCGTTGTCGCCGCCTTCAGCCAGGAACGTGTCCGGGACCCACTGCCGGCGCGTTGGCTGGTTCGCGATGTTCTGGGGGATGTTGTCCGTACCCGGCGTCGAGAAGATAAACATCACCTGGGTATCGGGTTCGCCCGCTTGGCCGATGAGGAAGGGGGGGTAGTCGAGTTCGACCAGAATATCGGTTTCGTCAAACACGCCATTCTGGTTGCCCGGGGCGTTGTCGTTATCGCGGTAAATCTTGACGCCGCTGTTCGCCGAATTCTCCAACGGCAGCAGGTCATCCACAATGTTGAATCCGCCGTCCCGGCCCACGTCATAGAACTCGACGATAAGCTGTTCGAGGAAGGTCGGATCGCGCACGATACGCCACGGGCCGTTGTTGGGCGTTCCGCCTTCCAGATTCAACTTTGTGGAGGTGTTTCCTGTAATCCGGAACGCCCGATACCGGCTGTCAATCAGGAAGTAGTCCGTGAATGCATTGGCCTGCCAGCCCGCTCCCGTCACGGTGAACGCCCCAGCGCTTCCCGTGCCGGTTTGACCCGAGGCGGCCGTACCGACACTGTTCCCGCGGTTCGTGCTTATGTCGAGGCCCAATACCGCGACGTCACCGCTGTCGGCAACGATGGTCTGGCCTGTGCCGGTCAGATCGATGATTTTCGCCGCGACGTTGGCCTCGATCAAGTCGAATCCAAAAGGTTCCGGACCGTAGTATGGGGCCGCGACGGTCTCCTCCGGATGAATCTTGTCGTACACGGCGAGACTGATCGGAGTTTGAGGCAGGAGCTGAATGCCCGCCTGGCGCTGGTTCGCGGGACGTTCGGGCAGCGTCGACGGCACGAGGCATCGGAATTGTTCGAACCGGCTTATGGAATCTGACGTGCGCACGATCACGAAGAGGTCGTCACCGGCATTACCCGCCGGTCCGAACGCCTTCGTTTGCATGTGCCGGACCTCGTGCTCCGTCAAGGTGTCTTCAAAGGTCATCGTGCGGGCCGTTTTTTTCGAAGGCCCGACGCTCCTGCTCTTGGCCAGCAGTTCTTTTTTGCGGGTTTCCGGATCGGCTTCTTCATCCGCGGGCACGAAGGTCACCTCGTGGTCCGAGTCCGATTTCAATCCTGTCGGCGTTACCGGAACAATGGGGAAGTTCCCTCCCGGCGCATCGATGACCGGAAGCCTCCACGGCGTCGACGGCCGGAACTGCAGCACCCACGCCTTGTCCGCGTCGTTCACGGTGCCGTCCCCGTTCAGATCGTCGGCGACACCATCGCCATTGAGATCGATCAATTCGGCATTCGGACGCCACTGGAGTCCGCTCACGCGTACCGGGGTATCGAAGTTGAATTCGCTTCCCGCCGGAACCGGACCAAACGCGGGACCGAACACGCCGTCCTGTCCGAGATAGACGGGGGGATCCTGCGTAACGTTCGGATCGGGCACTCCATCTTCGACCAGTTGCACACCGGATGACGTCGAGGTACCGTTGGGATCAAGCGGCAGCAGGTCGGACGGCGTAAAGTCAGGACCCCAAAACGCCACGGTGAGCTGTTGCAGACGAATCTGGGCAAATTGGTTGACGACGGGGTCGTCCGCGCCGGCAAAGTTGAGACCGATCATCGCGGTGGCGCGGCTGCTCGCCTCGATATGCTGCTTCAAATAACGCGCGCGACGGTTTGCGAGAGCCCACTGCGACTCGTTCGGAAACTCGCCGGGCAGGAGCAGTCCCGGCCACGTGCTGTAGTCCGGCAGTGTCGGTTGCGCGGGTGGCACGGGGAGAAACGCCGAACGCGGCCCGAACGGCGGCAAGTCGTTGTCCGGCTGAAAGAACGGGACGGTCTCGTACGGATACTGCCACGAGTTGAAGACATCGTCGTCCACGCCGTTGATCAGACCCACCCAGTTTACGACTCCAACGGAGTGCACATCCTGAAATTGGGTGGATCTCAGGCCGAACGGATCGAGCCATCGGGAAAAATTCGCAAAGAATATAGGATTCGCGGTGAAGTCGCCATCGCCGATTCCCAATCCGAATCCGTAGTCGGTATCCGTGATCTTCGCGAAGAAGCTATTGGTCTCGTAGGTCATGACGAGGTCATGCACTTCAACCGTCGAGCGAATGGGTTTGGCGTTGGTTTCGTTCAAGGTCCGCGATGGCCACCACGGTTCGGAAAGACCCCACTGCGAGTCATCCTGCCACGCAGCGGACAAGTAAACCCCTTCCCCGATGAGACTGTCCTCAGGGATCATGTTGGATACGTAGATTCCGCCGTCGGTTGTGCCCGAATTCGGGTTGAAACGACGCGGTTCGATAAACGCGCGAAAATCTGCGCCGTACGTGAGGCCCACGCCGTCGCCGGGCAAACCCCGCGAATCCGCATAGCCGCTGTCCGGCCGAATGACAACGAAGTAATCACTGACAAAACCCGTGAAGAAATCCTCGCGATTCCCATCCGGCACGGCATCGAGGTACCCCGTCGGCGTTTGCTCGGGAAGCCGGCGGCGACCGGCCGTGCTTAAGCGAAGGCGCAGCTTCCACCAAGGGTCGCCGCCACCCGGAGGAAACGGAACATACTCCCAACGCGCCACTCCCGGATTAATGTCGTCGGGCTGCTCGAAAATATCTAAGCCTTCCACTGAGCCTTCGGGGAAGATCGGATAGTCGAGTCCTGCGAACCCGACTCCATTCGTACCTCCGATGAGCGCAGGCTGGTCGAAGAAGCCGTTTTCGTTGGTATCGTGAAAGACGTTCACGCCGTTATACGAGTAATCGGTGAGCGACGATAGGTCCGGATTGAAACTTCCTGATCCGCCCCCTCCAACGATGGTTTGCGTAAAGGTTTCGAATCCTTGCATGGGGTTGAAACCGCCGTTTCCGGCGGGTCCATTGGGGTCACCCCCGATATCGGTGAAGATAACGTTCACTTCCTTGATGGTCGCCGGCCCGCCATCGATCAATCCAAACCACGGTCCGCCCGTTTCGTTCGGGTAAAACTGCTGGCGCGGCGCGGGCGCTCCGTGCAGGTTGATGCCTATGACCGGCATCCACTGCTCAAGCGGAAATAGCCGGCGCAGATCGATGAACTCGCCGGTGACGAAATCGAACGCGCTGCCCGCCACGTCGAATCGCGGCCGCGAGTATTCGGCCTGGGGCGTATAGAGGAATCGAGGATGAGCCCACGCGTTGGCAAACTCCGGATTGAAAATGTTGGTGAGTGGACCGCTGCTGATATCCCAGACGGCAAAGCTTGACGAGTATGCCGTTTCGGGATTGAGAATCTCGAGTTCAGGAAAATTCGGAGCATAACTGTCGATGGGAGCGCCGTCGTCACCGACGGGGAATGTGCCGTCGAACAGGCGCATTCGTGCCAAACTGTGGTCGTAGGCAAACGCGCACGTGTTCCGCCATGTCGCGCTTGTACGCACGGCAAGAATGAACCGCCCCGAGCGGATTGCCGGTGAGTTGTTCGGATCGTTGTCGACGGGGTTGTCAGGTAATATGGAAATGTCATCGATAAATGAAGTGATGTCCCAGTCGCGCAGGTCAAACGCATACGAGAGCGGATTTGGATCCGAGTCGGCCAAGGTCCCGCCCTGCAGCAGATTGCCATCTACATCGAAAATGAGGGACTGCCCCGCGAACGGACCCCCTGCCCTGCCTTTCACAATTCGATCGCGGTTGTTCAGGACCCCGGTGTTGGGGCCGGTTTCCTCGAAGATTGCAAATTGATAGATGTCGGAAGGAATTATTTGTTGCAGGTTATAGGTTCGTTCACCGGCAGCCGGATCGGGAATAAGACGAAACACAAACTCCGCCAACATACGAGGCGCGGGTGCATCTATTGAAAACGTCATGGAGAACCCGAAAATGGGCATCCACTCGTTCAGCGGAACAAGGGCTGTACCGTCCGGTAGTAGGTCGGTGGCGGTGTAACTGGCGGCGTTTTGGGCCTCCGCACGAGGGACGAGGGCTGGAAACGCTACGAGTGCTATCCCAAGGAGAACGCACCATGGTGCATATCGGGCGCGCCTGTTAATCAAGACGAGTTCCTCCTGCTTGCTTACCGAAAATGCGAGAGACCCCGACGCTTTGTGCGGCCCGCTTTTATTCTGACATTTCCCCCGAATGGACCGACGCGAACGCCCGCAGCGCATCTCACCGCTGTTCCATTCGGCAAAGCTGCCACCTCTTTGTACCTAGTACCTCCATGCGAGGTAGGATCGCCCTCCCGCGTTCGCCCGAGCGACGCGGGCGGTCTGCAAAGACTCTACAACCCCTAGGCGGTTATGTCACACTTTCTTATAGCACAAGCTACGGAACGTGTCAACAAACGTTGATACACGCAATTCCATCGGCGACACTAGGTTAAGCAGGTCTGTTCGAATTCACATCGTTGCAGTTTTGCTAATATATGTCAACAAATTACTTATCTTATTACTCAGCTCCATCTACTCCGTATTCAGCGTACGTCGCTGACGCCAATCGGTCGTAGTCGGCGTAAACCGAGTGATATGCCGCGTAGTTCGCCAGTACTTTCTTGACAAAGTCACGGGTCTCGTCAAACGGTATCACCTCGATGAATCGGTCCGGGTCGCTGGCGGGCGTGCGTTTGACCCATTTGGATACGTTGCCGGGCCCCGCGTTGTAGGAGGCGACGGCGAGCACGGGGTTCCCGTCCCACTGGGACCATAGCCGATGGAAATAGTAGGCCCCGAGGCGGATCGAGTTCTCGGGACGGGTCAACAAGGCAGCCGCGCCCGGATCAATCGCGGGTTCTATTTTGGCCAGCCAGGTAGCGGTCGAAGGCATGAGTTGCATGACTCCGGTCGCCCCGGCCGACGAGACGATCCGCGCCTGGAATACGCTTTCCTGCCGTGCAATGGCAAGCAGCATG
>BTUX01000111.1:0-14397 GCA_045863315.1 Candidatus Hydrogenedentota bacterium
AATCATGGGACTGGACAAGGTCATACATGCCGTCCTGTACGCCGTGCTTGGGGCGATCGTATCCATCGGCATTCGGAAGTCGGGGAAGAACCCAGGTGCATGGACGCAGTGTTTCGCGCCGATTCTCTTCGCCGCCATCTACGGCACGGTGGACGAAATCCATCAGAGCTTCGTTCCGAACCGCGACTTTGACTTGGGAGATATCCTTGCCGACCTCGCGGGGGCGTCGATCGCCCAAATGGTGTTGCTATACGCCTGGTGGCGGCCACAAACGGATGGAAACTGAGACCCTGCCCGTCGGACTCTTCTGACCGCGTTTCGTATTGTGGGCCCTGTCCGCACATCCCGCCATCGATTCTTCGCATTCTTTTTCCGACAGTCGACCGCGATGAAACCCGGAAGGGTCGATCGGGATCCACCGCGTTGTACGCATCGAAACCGCGTGGTACGATCCCACCATGGCCGGATCTGAAGACAAAGTCCCTTCCGCGATGCGCCGCATGCAGGCCCGTGGCTGCGGGTTCCTCTTCTTCCTCTTTATGCTGGCGATCGCGGCGGCGTTTGGCGGGGGGTTGGGGGTATTCGTCTGGAAACTCGAGGATGCCAAGTCTCAAATCGCCGCGCTGGACACGTACCGGCCGAAGGTCGGGAGCAAGGTGTATTCCGCCGACGGCGTGCTGCTGGGTGAGTACAACGAGGAGTTCCGCCAGCTCGTCCGCCTCAGTGAGATTCCGCTCATGATGCAAAAGGCCGTTGTGGCGGCCGAAGACGCCGTGTTCTACGAACACAAGGGCGTACGTCCGGACGCGATCTTCAATGCCGTCCTGTTCATCCTGCGGACGGGGGAACTCCGCGGCGGCAGCACCATCACGCAACAACTCGTGCGCAACGCGGAATCGGCCACCGGCGTATCCACGCAACAGACCCTCACCCGAAAGATGCAGGAGGCCGTTGTCGCCCTCCAGGTTGAACGGGAGTTCACCAAGGACGAAATCCTCGAGCTGTATTTGAACCAGGTCTTCTTTGGCGGAAGCGCCCATGGCGTGGAAGCCGCCGCGCAGCAGTATTTCATGAAATCCTGCCGGGACCTGACGCTGGAAGAATGCGCCACCCTCGCCGGGATTTTGCGCTCACCGAACAACAACCGGCCTGATCGCTACCCCGAACGCGCCGAACCCCTTCGAAACCTCGTGCTGGATCAGATGCTTGAACACGGTTTTATCACGCCCGAGCAGCGCGACGCGGCCCGGGCGACGAAAGTAGCGGATTATGTGTTCACGCCCGAGGAACGACAGGCCCGGCTTGCCGAAGATGAACGGCTTCATCAGCCGAACCGGTTCAAGGCGCCGTATTTCGTCGAGGAGATGCGGCAGCAGGGTGTGAAAGCCGGCCGCTTCAGCAAGGACATCCTTCTCGAGCAGGGCCTGGAAATCCGCACGACGCTGGATTACCGCCTTCAGAAGGCCGCCGAGGAAGCGCTGTACGCGGAATTGGACGCATTTGACGAGCGCAAACGCAAGGCGCTCGAGCGACAAGGCAAACTGGACGAATTCGTTCCCGTGTCGGGCGCCCTGATTTGCATGGATAACCGGCGCGGATACGAAGGCTACGTGCGGGCGTTGGTTGGCGGGAGGAACTGGGACGAGGAGAAGTTCAACCACGCCACGCAAGCGCTGCGGCAGCCGGGCTCGAGCGTGAAACCGTTTATCTGGGCGGCCGCCTTCGAGGCGCACCGGAACTCGCTACGCCTCAGCCCGGCCAGCATCGAGATGGACAGTCCCTACGTGAAGATCGGGGCCAACGGCGTGCCCTGGAGCCCCCGGAATTTCTCGGGCGATTTTTCCGGGCCGGTGACGCTTCGGTACGCGCTGGAAAAATCCATCAATGTCGTGGCGGTCCGTCTGGCGGAAAAGACCACCGTTCCGGTCGTCAAGTCCTTTATTCAGAAGATGGGTTTCAACACGAGACCCATTCCCGACAGCGTCGGGCTGACCATCGCGCTGGGAACGTATGAAGTGACTCCCATCGAACAGTGTGCCGCCTACTCGGTGTTTGCAAAGGGGGGTATCTACACACCGCCGACCTATATCCACGAAATCCTTGACCGCGACGGACTCGTCCGATACCGGGCCGATATCGAGCGGGAGCAGGTCATTGACCCGGATCTCGCCTACCTGATGGTCCACCTGCTGCGGGGCACATGTGAGTCCGCGTGGGGTACGGGCGGGAGGACGAGCATTCTGAAGCGGCCCCGCGCCGGCAAAACGGGCACCACAAACGCCGCCTGCGACGTGTGGTTCTGCGGTTTCACCCCCGAGTACACGACGGTGGTATGGATCGGGTACAGCGACAACCGCCGTTCGCTGGGCAGCGGCGCGGATTACACCGGAGGGCGGCGCGCGGCACCAGTCTGGGCCAACTTCATGTTAAAAGCACTCGAAGGCCAGCCGGTCCAAGATTTTGTAATCCCCGAGGACACAGTCGAATGGCACACGGTCGAACGCCAGACAAGTCGGGGCTGGCAAGGTGGATTCAAGGAAGCGTTCCTTCCCGGGACGTATCGCGTGGCTGCACCGCCCTCGCCGCCCGTGGATGCGCTGACCGCTTCGCTCGAAGCGCAGATGGAAGTCAAGACCCTCGAAACCGCGCCCCCGACGAATCCAGTCCGGACGCCCGCCGAGAACCCCCTCGCGGGTTTTGCGCCCCGGCCCAGGACGAATTAGGCGCATTTCTCACCTGTCCCCCCGATGAGGGGGCGACTGGTGAGAAATGCTCAGGAGATAGCATAGAAGTCAATCGGGTGAGGATTTTTCACGCCAACCGCCCGTTTTTCCTGTCGCTGCATAAAGGTATCTGCCGCACGAAGCTATATCCTTCATTGCCCGCGGGTGTGAAAAATCCGGGTTAGCCCGCTCAGTATCCAATGGCCGCGCCGTCGAGACGGGGATCCGATCCGCCGAAATAGCGCAGTGGTTCGTCCTCCCGCCAGATGGCCTGGTAACCGCCGTGCGCGTCGATCGCATCATTAATGCGGTGGCCCATGTCCGCCAGCTTTTGCTTCACCCCGTCGTCGAAACCGCGTTCGAACTGAATCGTGCCGCCTTTGTCCATCGCGCCGCCCCAAGGCGATGAACTCCCATCGTGCGACACGCGCGGCTGGTCGCCGGCCTGCTGGGGAGACATTCCGAAGTCGATCATGTTCATCACTATCTGGCTGTGACCCTGCGGCTGAAAATCCCCTCCCATCACGCCGAACGACATGACCGGCTTCCCGTCATTCGTCATGAACCCCGGGATGATGGTGTGGAACGGCCGCTTGCCGGGCTCGAGTTTGTTGCGATGGTTCGGGTCGAGCGAGAAGGAGCGGCCCCTGTCCTGAATCACGAACCCGCACTCGTCGGGGCAGATGGTCGATCCGTACCCGCTGTAGTTGCTTTGGATGTACGAGATCATGTTGCCGTCGCCGTCCGCTGCTGTCATATAGATCGTGTCCGTGTCAAGCAGCGGGTCGCCGTACCCTACTTCCACGTTGGCCTTCGCGGGGTTGATCAGCTTTGCGCGCGCCTTTCCGTACTCCTTTGAAATCAATTGCGCAACCGGCACATCCGCGAACTCGGGATCCGCGTAATACACCGCGCGGTCCTCATACGCGAGTTTCTTCGCCTCGATAAACAGGTGCAGGTGTTCGGCCGAGTTCGGCGCCAGCGCCCCGATATCGAAACACTCGAGGATGTTCAGGATTTGCAGCACCGAAATACCCTGCCCATTCGGCGGAATCTCCCATACATCCCAACCCCGGTAGTTCGTGCCGACCGGCTCGACCCAGTTCGCCGTGTGCTCTTTCAGGTCGACCAACTCCATCTTCCCGCCGAGCTCTCTCGACTTCGCCACGATGCGCTCGGCAATCTCCCCCTCGTAAAACGCCTTCGGCCCGTCCTTCGCGATCGATTGCAGTGACCGCGCAAGCAATGGGTTCTGAAAGATTTCGCCATACTTCGGCGCTCGGCCGTTCGGGTGATACACCTTCGCCATGTGCGGGGCCATCTCGTCCGGCCACGCGAAGTGTTCCGTTCCAATAATCGGGGACAGCGGAAAGCCTTCGCCGGCCAGCGCGATCGCGCCCTCGAGGCACTTGGCCAGCGACAGCTTCCCGAAGCGCTGGTTCAACAGGCCCCAGCCGCTCACGCAACCCGGCACATTCCACGCCAGCGGACTCTGGCGCGGAATCGAATTCAGCCCCATGTCGTGCGCCGCCCGCAAAGTCCACGCGCGCGGTGCGCGGCCGCTCGCGTTCAGTCCGTAGAGTCGCCGGTCCTTCTCCATCCATAGAATGGCGAAAAGGTCGCCCCCGATTCCATTGCTTGCGGGTTCCACGACGCCCAGCGCGGCGTTCGTGGCGATCGCGGCATCCACGCAATTGCCGCCCGCCTTCAAGATGTCGATCCCGGCCATCGCCGCAAGCGGCTGGCTCGCGCACACCATCCCGTGCCGGCACACCACCGTCGAGCGGTTCTGATTGCGCGCCTTCAACCGTTCGGTGTCCAGAAAGGGCCGCTGACGTTCCACGGTCTTCTCCTCCGCGCCGACGCCCCCGCCAACCGCCGCGAACGTCGATGCCGCCGCCGACAACTTCAAGAACCGACGCCGATCCATTTAAGGTCCTCCCCGAATGGACAACACCATTGACGCGAGCCGCAACTCCTCTCTTGGAAGAACTGAATCCATGCCGCGCGCAGGTCGTCGTTCAAGGGGAGGAACGCCTGTCGAAGCGCTTCGCGCAAGGCGTCGTCAGGACTGCGCGTCCCGCAACTCGCCCCGGACAGCCGCCGCGAGCGCCGCGTTGAACACCTCGAGCGTCGTCGCCTGCGCCTGCTCCGCAATCCGGCGGCAATCCTCAAACTCGGGGGACGCAACCGTCTGCTCGCCGCGAAACCGGCCGATCTTGACGCGCACCTCGCCCCATGGCGTGGACGCGACTTTCCACTCCCGCGGCAGGCAGATTCGGCGTTCGCGCCTCATGCGCAGCCCCAGCGTGGTCGTGCCTCGGAAGAGCAGCGCCGCCAATTCGTCAACCTTTGCGTCGTCGCACAAGATGGTCACCAGGTGTCCCGGTCGCCCCTTCTTCGCCACGACCGGCGTCACAAACGCATCTCGCGCCCCGGCCGCTAACAGGTCGCTGACCAGTGCAGGCAACAGCTCCGGCGACATGTCGTCGATGTTCGAGTCGATCACCGTCACTTCGTCGCCTTGCGGCGCATGATCGATGGCCTCGCCGTACAGCACGCGCAACACATTGGCGCGGTCCGGCAGATCGCGCATTCCACTGCCATAGCCAATGTGTTCGATCGTCATGGCGGGCATCGGACCAAACCGCGACACGACCTGCCCCAACAAGGCCGCACCGGTCGGTGTCACCAGTTCAAAGGGAATCTCGCCGCCGTAGCTCGGGATACCTTTCAACAACAGGGCCGTAGCCGGCGCCGGTACCGGCATCGTGCCGTGCGCGCACTCGACCGTTCCCGCGCCGACGTGCAGCGGCGACGCGCAGATGTGCTCGAAGCCCAGTTCGTGCAGCGCAAAATGCGCCCCCACGACGTCCATGATCGAATCGATCGCGCCCACTTCATGAAAATGGACTTTCTCGACGGTCGTCCCGTGTACCTGGGCTTCGCTATCGGCGATCCGTCGGAACGTTTCCGCGCTGGCCGCCTTCACGGTGTCCGGCAGTTTGCCCCCTTCGATGATCTCGAGTACGTGACGCAGATGACGGTGCGGCTGTCTAACGGAAGAATCCAGCTCGACCGTGAACTGCGTGGCCATCACGCCTTTTTTTTTCACTTTCGTCGCGGAAATGGAATACCCGCCGACCTCCAAGGATTGCAGCGCATCGCGCAGCTTCTCAAAGTCTACGCCCAGATCAAGCAGTGCACCGACGATCATGTCGCCCGAGGCCCCGCTGAAACAGTCAAAATACAGCGTCTTCATCAACCCTTCACCCGGCGCGGTTCGCGATTCGGTTGATCATCGCCGCCAACATGCCGGCTCCGAACCCGTTATCGATGTTCACGACCGCGATGCCCGTCGCGCACGAATTCAGCATGGCGAGCAGCGCCGAGATTCCGCCCAAGTTCGCGCCATATCCGATACTCGTCGGCACCGCAATCACCGGCACGTCCACCAGACCGCCGACGACGCTCGGCAGCGCCCCTTCCATGCCTGCGCACACCACCACGGAGTTCGCCTTTGCCAACACGTGTTGTTGCCCCAGCAGCCGGTGAATGCCCGCCACCCCTACGTCATAGACCCGCTCTACCGCGTTGCCCATGAACTCGCAGGTCACCACCGCTTCCTCGGCCACGGGGATATCGGACGTGCCCGCGCACACCACCGCGACGTACCCGCCCAACTTCGGCGTGGGATGCGTCACCAGTGTTACCGCTCGGGCCGCCTCGTGGTGCGTTGCCTGCGGATATGCCTGGCGCACCGCGGCCACCGTCTCCGGCGGACAGCGCGTCGCCAGCACGTTGCTGCCGCCCTCGTGCAGTTTCGCCATAATTTGAACGACTTGCTCCGGCGTCTTCCCGGCGGCAAAGATCGCCTCGGGGTGCCCCTGCCGCAGGTCGCGGTGATGATCCACCTTGGCAAACCCCAAGTCCTCGAACGGCATCGACCGAAGCCGCTCGAGCGCCTCCGCGCTCGACACCGCGCCGGCCGCGACCGCATTCAACAGATCTTTGAGCTTTTGCCTGTTCATCGTGGAAACGCGGGACCCTTCTGCGCCACAGCGCCGATTATCCTACGGCAAACACGGGGTCTATGGAAATCGCCCGGAACGGTCGGCGGAAGCGCGCCCGCGTGGGCCTGCCGTTCCCCTTGGCCCGGACTTCTCAACGCGCCTCGAGTATAGTGGAAGTCGTAGTGCGGTGAGGAACGCGGGCCAGCCCGCATTTCTCACCAGTCGCCCCGGTTGACGGGGGCGACTGGTGAGAAATGCTCTGGAAAAAGCATGTGAGTGATTGTGGTGAGGATTTTTCACACCCACCATCTGTTCTGCCGTGCCCCGCGGCGACAATGCATAACGGTGCGCACTGTACCATGTTGTATCCTCTAACGCGCGTGGGTGTGAAAAATCCGGATTAGCAGGCGAATCGCCTGCTTACCCCTTCCGCCTGCGTGTCTTTCCGGTCTTCACGACAGGCTACGCGAACAAAGGTTTCGTCTGTCGTCTCTGAGGCGCATTCTCATAGAAAGCAGTAGACGGCGGCTGGTTAGGTCTGATATCTTCCCTTGATTTGCGCAACCAGTAGAGTGAGCCATGCTTTTCGGGAGATGGGAATGAGCATTACGGTAGTGGGGTCCGTGGCCCTCGATACGGTCGAGACGCCTCAAGGACGGAACGATGAAGGCCTGGGCGGAGCCGCGACTTTCTTCGCGCTGGCCGCGGCGAATTTCGGGCAAGTGCATTTGGTCGGGGTCGTGGGAGAGGATTTTCCAGTCGACCACGTTCGGCTGCTTCAATCGAAAGGGATTGACTTGGCGGGCCTGGAACGGGCGCCTGGCAAGACATTTCGCTGGACGGGCAGATACCACGATGATATGAACGAGCGGGACACCCTCGAGACTCACTTGAACGTTTTCGAGCATTTCCATCCCAAGTTGCCGGAAAAGGCTCGGAATGCGCCGTTTTTGTTTCTGGGCAATATCCATCCCTCGCTGCAGTTGGAGGTGCTGGAGCAAGCCGCGCCGAGATTCGTGGGTTTGGACACGATGAACCTCTGGATCAACATTGCACGGGACGAACTCGAGCAGGTCCTGCGCCGGGTGGATGTCATCGTGATCAATGACTCCGAGGTCAAGCTGCTCACCGGTGAAACGAATCTGGTGAAAGGGGCCAGAGCGGTGCGCGCGATGGGTCCGCGCATCGTTGTCATGAAGAAGGGCGAGCACGGGTGCCTGCTCTATAGCGACGAGGACGTGTTCTCGGCACCCGCTTACCCACTGGAAAACGTGGTCGATCCGACGGGCGCGGGCGACACCTTTGCGGGAGGGTTTCTGGGGTATCTAGCTTCGAACGGGTCAACCGGCCCGCAAGCATTGCGCCGTGCCGTCGTATACGGCAGTGTCGTGGCCTCGTTTACCTGCGAGCAGTTCGGCCCCGACCGCCTTGCGGAAATCACGCGCGAGGATATCGAGTCCCGGTTCAAGGAATTCCAGAAACTGGCGGCGTTTTAGCCGGGCGTGGCGGTTGAGGCCCGCCGCCGGAGGCCGTAGTATAGTGGGTTGCCGATCTGGCGAAAGGTGTGCGAATTCAAACCGAATCCTGGATTGAGAATGGATATTCACCTAACAGACACCCGTCAATGGAAGGAGTCCGCGGAATCAACCTGTATCGTCGTTCCCGTCCGCGAGGATGTTGGCCTTCCCCTTGGTGGGCTCATCGACGAGCAGTCCCGGGCGGTAGCGAGTCGCCTGCGAACGAACAGCGTGTTCACGGGCAAGGACAAGGAGGTCTACTACATACCGGCGGTCTCTGATTCCCACGTCGGCGTCCTCCTGCTTGGATTGGGTAACGACGAGCGGGTCGATTCCGAAAAGGTGCGCCGGAACGCCGGTCGTGCGGCGGACCTGTTGAAAACGAACCGACTTACGCGCCTTGTCGTTGACTGTTCGGACGGGGTTGATTGGCCCGTGGAGGGGCTGGTTGAAGGCCTGATGTTGGCGCAATACCGCTATGATCGGTACAAGGCCCCGTCTGAGGAAGCGTTCAGGGGTGGTGTCGAACGCCTGGTATTGGCGTCGGACGCACCCGAGGCGATACGCGACGCAAAAGGCAGATGCCGGCATGCGGCGTTAGTCTGCGAAAGCGCGAACTGGGCCCGAGATCTGGCCAACGCGGCATCCAACGACATGACCCCGGCGCAGTTGGCGCTCGAAGCGTACAGTCTGGTCGAACGGTTTGGATTCGGGCATGACTTCTTGGATGCCGGACGTATGGCCGAACTCGGGATGAACGCGCTGCTGGGTGTGGCGCGGGGAAGCAGGCAGCCGCCCAAACTCATCATCCTGACGTATCATCACTCCCACGAAGCGCCGACCCTGGCGATGGTGGGGAAGGGCATCACCTTCGATACGGGCGGAGTGAGCATCAAACCGTCCGAGTCGATGCACGAGATGAAATTTGATATGTGCGGAGCCGCGGCTGTCTTGGGCGCGATGCGGGTCGTCGGCCAAATCCGGCCGCCCATCAACGTCGTTTGCGCGGCGCCGGCAGCGGAAAATTGCGTGGACGGCAACGCGCAAAAGCCCGGCGATATCGTGAAGGCCTACAACGGTAAGACGATCGAAGTTCACAATACCGACGCCGAGGGTCGCATGATCCTTGCGGACGCATTGTCGTATACCGTGGAACACTATCGCCCGGATCGGATCGTGGACCTCGCCACGCTGACTGGCGCGTGTCTGGTCGCGCTTGGGCATTATGCGGCAGGGGTCTTGTCGACCGACGATTCCCTGTATTCGAACCTCTTGGCGGCATCGGAGTTCTCCGGTGAGCGGATTTGGCGGCTCCCCTTGTGGGAGGACTACTCGAAGCTTATCGAGGGGACCCACGCCGACTTGTGCAATATCGGCCCGCCGAAGGAGGCCGGAACGATTGTCGGCGGAGCGTTCTTGAAGGAGTTTGTGGGCGACACGCCGTGGGCGCACGTAGACATCGCCGGTACGGCGTGGGGGGCCAAGAACATTCCGTACCTCGATTCCAAGAACGCGAGCGGCTACGGCGTGCGGCTCCTGACGGAGTGGATCCGAATCGAGGCAGGGCAGTAGGGCGGGTTGGTAGACGACAATGCGTCCCCTCTCGAGGAAACGGGCATCCATTCACACGCTGGGATGTCGGCTGAATCAGTCGGAGACGGCGCTCATCGAGGAACAACTTGAAGCGGCCGGCTACGAAATCGTGCCGTTTGGCGAGCCGGCCGAGTTGGGGATTATCAACACTTGCACGGTGACGGGCGAGGCGGACGCCAAGTCACGCCAACTGGTCCGATCTTTTATCCGCAGGAACCCTCGCGCGTATACCGCGGTCATTGGATGTTATTCCCAGTTGGGGCACCAATCGTTGTCCGAGATCGACGGCGTCGACCTAATCGTCGGGAACCAAGAAAAGCTGAACGTGCTGGCCTATGTGGCGGAAGGAAAGAACGAGTCACCCCTGATTGTTCGCGATCGAATCGACCGCGACGATTTTTCGTTCGAAGTCGTGGGTGCGACGCCGATTGCCCGGCGCGCCAACCTGAAAATCCAGGATGGCTGCGACTTTATGTGCAGCTTTTGCGTCATCCCTTTTGCGAGGGGCCGGGCCCGAAGCCGCTCGATGGACAACCTCGTCGAGGAAGGGCGGCGGCTGGCAGGGCGGGGCGCGAAGGAACTCGTGTTGACGGGGGTCAACGTCGGCACGTATTCGCACGAAGGTCGGACGCTTCTTGACGTTGTCGACCGGCTGAACGAGGTCGAAGGCGTGCGGCGCGTTCGCATCAGTTCAATCGAGCCCACAACAATACAAGGCGAGTTGTTCGAACGGATGAACGACCCTTGCCATGCCTTGGTTCCCTACCTACACATCCCCGTGCAATCGGGTTCGAACGGCGTGCTGCGGCGGATGAAGCGGCGGTACACGCGCGAGGAATTTCTAGCGTTTATCGAAGGCGCGGCGGGGTCCGTGAAAGATTTGTGCATCGGCACGGATCTGCTGGTGGGGATGCCGGGCGAGACCGACGCCGACTTTGCCGAGACGGTGTCGCTGCTGGAGTACGGTCCGCTGGCCTACGCGCACGTATTCAAGTACTCGGAACGCAGTGGAACGCCCGCAGCGCGGTTCGAGGGTAAAGTGGATCCGCAGACGGCTGGACGGCGCAGTGCGTGCCTCCGGCGAATCAGTGCAGCCAAACGCCGTGAGTTCCATGCACGATATCTGGGCCGGACGGTCGAGGTGTTGTTTGAATGCGAGGAGAACGGCATGTGGTCGGGCTATACGGAGAATTACATCCGCGTTGCCGTTCGTTCCAAGGACAAGTTGGTCAACGAGTTGCGACATGTGCGGTTGGACGCGCAGTGCGGCGATTTCGTGGTCGGCGCACTCACAGGTGCGGCAGTGGTATGATATGAGCATGGCTGCCACTGTCCCTGCAGATCACACGATGCTGGCCAAGGAAACTCGCTTGCTCGAGTTGCTGTCGGGTTATGGCGCAATCGCCGTGGCGTATTCGGGCGGGGTGGATTCCTCGTACCTTTCCGATGTGGCCCACGAAGCGCTGGGCCGTAATGCGCGGATTCTGCTTGCGGACTCGCCGAGCGTGCCGCGTTCCGAAGTGGCCGAGGCCGCCGACTTGGCGCATCGGCGTGGATGGAACTTCGAGATCATTCACACCGACGAATTCGAAAACGAGGCGTATCTCAGGAACGACGGCACCCGGTGTTACCACTGCCGGTCCGAGTTGTTTGCGAAAATGGGCGAATACGCCCGGAAATCCGGCATCCGGATCATGGCGTACGGCGAGATCACCGACGACCTCGCGGACAAAACGCGTCTGGGGGCGAAGGCCGCGAAGGAGTATTCCGTCGTCGCCCCGCTGGTCCAGGCGGGGCTGAGCAAGGCCGAGATTCGCACGTTGAGCGAACGCCGCAATCTTCCGACCCACGACAAGCCGTCGTTTGCCTGTCTATCGTCAAGGTTTCCGGTGGGCACGCGCGTGAATGTCGAGGATCTCCGCAAGGTGGAACTGGCGGAAGAAGTCCTGAAACGGCTCGGGTTCAGTCAATACCGGGCGCGCCACCACGGAGACACGTGCCGGGTGGAAATCGACCCGAAAGACTTTGCGAAGTTGATTGAGCCCGGAGTCCGCGAGTCCCTCGTGCGCGAAATCACGGCGGCGGGATACCGTTACGTGACACTGGATCTTGCGGGGTATCGCACGGGAAGTACCGCGCGCTAGCCCGTATTTCTCACCAGTCGCTCCCGATGACGGGAGCGACTGGTGAGAAATGCTCAGGAGCTAGCATAAAAGTCAATCGGGTGAGGATCTTTCACACCAACAGCCCGTTTTGCCCTGTCGCTCAATAAAGGTATGTGCCGCACGAAGTTGTATCCTTCATTGCCCGCGGGTGTGACAAATCCGGGCTAGACGCATGGGTGTGCGCAGTATCCCGGGCTGGAGTGGTCACGCCAATCCCAGTCTCGCCGCCTTCCGGCCAACAAGAGGCGAGGCGCTTGAACCCGCCGCCGCACCGCTACAGAAATTGGTCGAGGAGGATTAAGGTTACTGCTTCGTAACCCGCAGCCAATGCCAACATCGCTCCCGCGAGAACGGTAGCGGAGCCCATCACCGCGAGCCCATCGCGTAGAGCGCCGGCGAACGTGCCTTGCCTGATGCCGCGCGCAATGAGGACGGGATAGAGGCACACCGCGAACATCGCGAGAACATAGGCCTCGATCTCGAGGGATACGGTGATCGAATGATAGGTAAAGCGGCTGAGCATGTTGCTCCAGATCGGTGACAACGCGAACCCGGCAATGGCGAGACTGAGCAGCGTCTTGCCGACTCCCCAGAATGGGATGATCATCGAAGGCAGGATGGTGAGCTGAAGTGTCTGAACGTAGAAGTTGTTGACGAAGGTTGCCCATGCCGCGCCCGCCACGTCGCCCGCGATGTAGGCATCGCCAAGATGCTTCAGATCGCCCTCCGTGAAGAGGCCGGTCAGTACAGTGAGTACCCGAAGATTCGCGATCGGGAACAGGCAGGCGAGAAAGCCGAAAGCGGCGTAGACCCCGTAACAGGAGATATGGGCTCCGACGAAAAGACGGGAATGCAGGTCGATTCGATCCAGAATGGCGCAAAAGAAGGGTACGGTATCGTTCAGGCGGCGCAGTATGCGAATCTGCGCCAGAGACCCTCCGATGACGACCAACGCCACGCCAGCGCCGGCAAGGAGCGAACGGCCGAAAGGAACGGGTGTGTAACCCTGTACCAACATCACCGTGTTCTTTTCGTCGGGCCGGAACGACGGGTCCTTTAGTCTGCGAATGCCTTGCGGATGGACCCAACCTCGATACGCGCCCCGGTTCTCCGTGAATAGCCGCTGTCCGGGTCCGTCGCTTCGCGTGAGATAACTGAAGGAGAACCCCGACGTGGCGGGCTGAAGCCTACCTACGACGTCAAACCATTCACCATCGACCGTGAAGGAGTCGAGCCTGCAGAGCGGTCCGGCCAGGACTTCCCGCGTGCCCGGGGCGGGGACCCGGCCGGAGGCGGTGAGGGACTCCCAGACTTCGATCGGCAGTTCGACAGCCACGAGATGTTCACGCAGATCCAATCTGAGCAGGTGAGTCAAGTCTTTGCCCAAATCCGTGTCGGCGAGTTCTTGCATGAGCACGGATGGAGGTACGTTCCCCGCGTCGATTTCGCGCGTGACAATCGGGATGCAATCATCCCAAAAGGGTCTGCCTTCACGGGCCACCAGTGCGTCTGACCAGACTTGGCCGTTCCTCCATTGCCGATCCACATAGGCGGTCCCCGCAATGATCACGACTCCGACTATCACGAGGGCCAACGGACCTGCAAGGCGCAAAGAGGCACGCCAACCTCGGTCCGAAGGGTCCGGCGGCTCGACTCGGTTGTCGTCGCCGAACTCCGGGGAATGCTCGGAAGAAGGCATCATCGCCGCGCGTCGTGGGCCGTTTGTCTCAACCGCTCGAGGCGGTCGCGGACATCGCGGGCGGGAACATTTTCCCGGCCATATGTTGCATCAGACCCGTGAAAAAGGGCTCCTGATTGGGGCCTATCCACGACATCAGGTACATTTCATACGCGTCGTCGCCGCGCGGGTCCGCGGTTTCGTAGTACTTTTGCGGTGAAACATATCCGATGTAGTCGCCGGCGAAACTCAACGCCCACAGCTCGACCCCTCGAGATGCCGCCCATCGTTTCATTTCGACGCTGATCTCACCGCTCAGGTCGCAGGGTGTGCCGTAGAACATCAGCTTGCCGACGCGAATCCCGTGTACCCAGGCGACGTTGTCGACGCCGAGGGCTCGGATCAGCAGTGGAGAGACGCGCCAGTTCCGGTTGATTCGAAGCTGTAAAGGCGGGGTGTTGAACGCGAAGCCAACCGCGGCGATTTCCGCGGTATCGGAGAATTCGGCGTTGGCGGAGTCATCGAGAACGCGCTGGGCGAGGGCCTCGCCCATTATTCGCGCGCGCGTAAATCCGTCGGGCCCTTCCACGCGCGGGCCCATGCTTCCGACGGCGCCGCCCAAATACATCGAGAACTTCCCCGTCGTCGACTCGATATGACGGTACAGATATCCCGGGAAATCCGCCGAGAACTCCATGTTGCCGCCCC
>BTUX01000112.1:0-13894 GCA_045863315.1 Candidatus Hydrogenedentota bacterium
GGCCGATGGAGCGAAACCCCAACGTTATCTTCTCGGGCCCCAGTCCGGCGCCTGTGCGCGCACGCCGATACCGGGGATAGGTCGAATTTGTCCGGTCAATACGTTCACCGCCATCAACGAACTGGATTGGTTCGTCGAGAAGATCACGTGCCGGGAATCGGCGGACCAGGCCGGCGCCTCATTCGATCCGCCGGTAGTGAGTTGACGCGGATTGCTTCCGTCGGCATCCATGACATAGATTTGAAATCCTCCAGACTCGACGACATAGGCAATCTGCTTGCCGTTGGGTGACCAGGCGGGTTCATACGACTTGCCGCCCTGAAACGACAACCGGCGAACGTTTCCGCCGTTTGTATCCATGGCATAGATTTGGGGGCGCCCATCGCGCTCGCTTACAAACGCAATCTGGTTCCCATCTGGACTAAATGCCGGCGACGAATCCACGGCGGGATGATTCGTCAGCCGCTTCTTGCCCGACCCGTCTGAATTCACAAGATAAATCTCCGAGTTGGCGTCCTTGCTCAAGACGATGGCGAGGCGAGTGCCGTCGGGGGCCCACGCGGGGGCGCTGTTCATGCCGACTTCCTTCGATAGGGCGGTCGATCGTCCCGACGAGAGTTCATACACGTAGATGAACTGATAGCGGTCCTTGAACGACACGTACGCGATCTTGCCGCCATCGGGCGAGAAGGTCGGGAGAATCGAGATCGAGTTGTGTTTCGTCAGCTGCGTAAGGCCGGCGCCGTCGTAGTCGGCGATGTAGATCTCCTTCTTTCCGGTCTGGCCGCCGCTGAAGCAAATCTGTGTTGTAGCGATGCCGGGTTCGCCGTCAAGGAATCGCACGACCTCGTCGGAGAACTGGTGCACCAGCAACCGCCACCATTCCTGCCCCGCGGAAAGCCGCTTGCCGACCACCTGCTGGCCGGTAGCCGTATCGAAGAGTCGGCATTCGGCGACATTGTTCTCGCCTTCCTGCGTCACGTAAATATGGACCAGATACTCCGCCCGCGACGTGCGCCACGCGACGAAGTCAAGCTTGGTGGGATCACTGGTCAGTCCGGTAAACGAGGGGGGATATTGGTCGGGTGTGACCACGCGGACCAAGCCGGTGAAATCAAGATCGTATCGCATGACCTCGGCCATTTGAACGCCAAGCGCCTCCTTGCCCGGGAGGGTCGCGAAATTGGGCACAGCGACCGCCACGCGCTTGTCAATGGGCCTGCGTACGTCGATTTCGACTTGTCCCCAGGCGTTGAACGCCGCGAGCACGCTGCATGCAAGGATTATTCGGGCTTGCACTCTTCTTCTCCTCCTACAAATGTTAACTCGATACTCCGGTCCGCGCTCCTCACGAATTCAGCGCTGCTCGTGCGACGAGATATTCTTACCGCACCGGCGTGAATGTGCAAACGACTTGGACTTCCGTGTCCTGATAGCTTTCGGGAAGTGGCGGATAGGGGGCGCCCGCCTTGACCGCTCGGACGGCCGACGCGGCCACTTCCGGATCCGAGGCTTGGCGCACCACCGAGGGCTCGCCCAGCAACCGCCCGTCACGCGACACCCAGAATGAGATCACGGCGACATCGTCCTTCGGGCCGAGCCGTACACCTTCCGGTAACAGCCATGCCCGATCCACCTTCCTCTGGACAAGCCCGCCCCATGCACCAAGGGCGCTTGGCAGGGCCTGCGCCATGCTTACACCCGGCGCGGCCACCGGCGCAACGGGCAATTTCGGTTCTTCGCGTCTGGCAACCTGCGTGCGTTCCGGCTTCGGCTCTTCCTTTGGCTTTTCGACTGGCTTCGGCTCTTTGGGCTTCTCCGGCTTCTTTACTTCTTTCTTTGCCTCGACCTTTGGTTCCGGCTTTTTCTCCGGCGGCTTGGGCTTGGGCGGCTCTTCCTTCGTCTTCTCCGGTTCTTTGGGCTTCGGCACTTCCTTGGGCGGCGGAGGCGGTGGAGGCGGCGGCGGTTCAGGCTCCGGTTCGGGAGGGGGCGACGCTGCATCCGGCGCGCCGCTCGGCGCTTCATTCAACAGCTGAACTTGATACACGCCGGATGCGGCAATCCGTTCCCGTCGAGCAAAGGACACCGACAGCGCAACGACGAGCGCAACGTGGACCGTGATCGACGCGAAAACCGCGCGACGGAGTCGCGAGTTCGTATGGCCCACCCAATACTGGTCGTACAAATTCGGCATGGCTACACCGGCTGGAGAACCGGCTCACTTCGGGTAGAACGCCGCACTGCTGGCCCTGTTTGGTCGTGGGCTGAACGTGCCTCGTCCATTAGGAGTCTCGCCAGATTCCGTATGTTGCACTATCGCACATCGGGGCAGGGGGTGTCAAAAACACCGGGATGCTTCTCCCCGCTCTGCACAATATATTTGAAGCGCATGTTTTGCGGACACAATCAGTTGTATTGTTTGGGCAACTACTGGTATCAATACCGCAAACGGGCATCCGGGTTGCACGGTCGCCGTGGTGGCACTATAGAAATCCGGGATGGAAAATCGATTGAACGCACTATAGAATCGGGCGCAAGCTGGCGGGCTTGGACAGCCGGAGAAATTCGGGGCGCGCCGCGCCTCATTCATTTCGATACAATGACTTCAAGGCGGGAACTGTATTGGGGCGAGCAGATTGACCGAGGACGTACATCCCCTTACGTTCTACAACGTGAATTTCTCGACGAATAGCACTGTATCTACGGTGCACGGTACGTATCGGGAACTGAGCGACCCACCTTCAAGCGTTATAGGTCTACGCCCCCCTTCCCTGCTACTTTCCAGTTTTTTTGGGGGGGCCTTACGAGCGGCAAAAGTTGCTCGGGGTCGATGTATAGTATCGGTCATTTATTGGATGGACGAATCTCGTACACGGTATGAACCCACCGATTGACACAATCAACGCAGGGGCGTCCCGCCGCCTGCTCGAGGTCTACCTGAAGTTTGCGTTCTGGTATCTCCTGCTTGTCGTTGTCTTGAACAGCGTGGGCTTCGAGGCGATCTATCTCCATCCCACTCCGTTCTACGCCCTTTGGATGCCCGTTGCGCCTTCCGTTTTTGCACCGGCCGCCGTGCTGGCATTAATGACAGCCGCGCTCTGCGCCATCTCGGGGTTTGTCAATATTCGGACCATCAGCGGACTGTTGGCGATAGTCCTGGCGGCCCTTCTATTCGACTGTTTGCGCTTGAATCTTACCGTTGACGAGTGTCTCGTTCGCGGCTGGAGCGCCACGCGGTCGAGTCTGCCGGCGGTCGCCATGTTTCTGGTATTCGCGACGTCGGCGGTTATTTGGATGCGCAGGACGAATTGGCTCGATGCCCAGCCCGCCACGGGAACGATTCGCCCCATCTTGATCGGTCTCATCCTATTCTCGTTCTTGTACTCCGGCGCCGTCGCGGTCGTTCGCGACGGGGTAGACGGCATTACGGCCGCCTATTCGAGAACGGGTTATGAGTACGTCGACGACATCGGCAGGGGGATGTCGATTCGGGGCCTTTTCCGGGACTACGTGTCCATGCATCCTCACCTTTCCATGCATGCCAAGGTGCATCCTCCAGGACCCATCGTGATTCTCTGGGTCCTTTCCATGATCGTATTGAGCCGCGAAGCATTGCCCTTGTCGTTAGCGACGATGGCGGTGGGCAGCCTTGCAATCCTTCCGTTGTACGCATGGGTCCGGGACATGCTCGGCGCTCGTGTGGCGCTCCTCTGCTGCGCCCTGTTCCCCCTGGTGCCGTCGATCACGTTGTTCACGGCGACCAGCGCGGACATCACGTTCATGCCGATCGTGATTCTGACGCTGTTCCTCTTCTGGCGCGCTCTTCACCGCAAATCGATCGCATACGCGGTTGGAGCGGGGATTTTGTATGCCGTGTGTTCTCTCACGTCGTTTTCGCTGTTGACCCTCGGCGCATTCTTCGCGTTCGCCGGGCTATGGCGCCTGACTTATCCCGAATACCGAGTGTCCGTCGTCAAGACCGCGGCGGTCATGTTCACGGCGTTTCTGGCTGTTCATGCGGGGGTCTGGCTGTGGTCGGGCTTCAACGTAATCGAATGCTTTCGTTTAAGCAGCGCGCAATTCTTCGAAGACCAACGGAACCTGGACCTGATATCGCCGAGGTTTCCATCGTGGACGTTTCGGCTGTTGAATCCGCTATGCTGGATCTTTTTCGCGGGCATCCCGGTGTCGATTCTCTTTTTCCTGCGCGTGTTGAAGCCGGACCCCGAGGCGAAGCCGCTGTTTCTCGTATTTGTGCTCACGCTGATCGTGCTGACGCCGCTCTACCTTGCGCGCGGTGAGGGCGAACGATCGGCGATGTATATTCTACCTTTTGTTCTCGTGCCGGCGGCGCACATGTTGGATCAAATCTGCCGGAACGCCCGCAGCGTTTCGCCGGCAATCGTGACGTTTGCTTTTCTCGCGTATCAGGGTTGGATAATCGAATACTACCTGTTTACCTACTGGTGACGCATGTGGCGCGATAAACGAGTTTCCGTCATTTTCCCAACCTACAACGAGAAAGACTCGATCCGGCAGGCCATCGAGGATTTCCAAGCGTCCGGATACGTTGACGAGGTGCTGGTGGTGAACAACAACGCCGCGGCAGGGACGGACGAGGAGGTGGCAAAGACCACGGCGCGCCTGGTCCACGAGCCGCGGCAAGGCTATGGTCACGCCATCTGGCGGGGAATGGCGGAGGCGACGGGAGACCTCTTGATTCTAGCTGAACCGGATGGGACCTTTTCCGGCCACGACGTGGTGAAGTTGCTTGCGTATTCCGACGATGTGCCGGTGGTGTTCGGCACGCGCACGCAACGCGAATTCGTGTGGGAGGGGGCCAACATGGGGGTGTTTCTGAAGTGGGGCAATTGGGCCGTCGGCAAGCTGGTCGAATTCCTCTTCAACACGACCCTGCTGACCGATGTGGGATGCACGATGCGTCTGTTCGACCGCGAGGCCTACACTCGAATCGCGCCGCAGTTTTCGGTGGGTGGATCGGCATTTGGACCGCAGTTGCTGTTGCTGACGGTCTTGAACGGGCTGCCGTTTATCGAGATACCCGTGAACTACAAGAAGCGCGTGGGCGAGTCGTCTGTGACCGGAAGCAAGGTGAAAGCCTTCTTCCTGGGCATCTCGATGATTGCCATGATCCTGCGGTACCGTTTATTGTCCTGGTTTGGCTGGAGACCGCCCCGCGGCGTGAATCCCCACGCCAACGCCGAAAGTTAACAAACGGCGCCTGGGCCTGCGGCGACGCTCTCACATGCGACACGAATGCGGCACTCTTTTCCTCCCGGGTAGTTTACCCCTCCTCGACGAGAAGGCACCTTGATTCACGCCGGATTCGAGACGCCTTACTACCCTTCCGCTTTAGCGATGGACAGACCCTGCACCAGTTCCAGCAAATCTTCCGCGCGAAACGGTTTGAGCAGGTAGCCATCGGCGCCGACGTCCCGGTAGCGCGTCGAGGTGTTGTCTATGGGTTTGGCGGTGACCATATACACTTTGATACCGGCCAGACTGGGGTCCTTTTTCAACCGTTTGCACGTTTCCCAGCCGTCAATGCCGGGCATCGCGATGTCCATCAAGATCAGCCCGAACTCACGTGTCGACGCTAGTTTGACCGCCTGTTCACCGGACGTACATGTCACGCATTCGTACCCTTCGCCCTCGAGGCACCGCGATATGAACGTCAGGATTTCTGGGTCGTCGTCCACGCATAGAATCTTGTGGCCGAGAGGTTCTCCGATGGCAAGACCCTGGCTTAGCGCGTACTGAATTCCGCTCAACAGGGAACTCTTGCGGAAGCTGCGTTTGACACGGGCGGCGATGAGTGCCCGATACTTCGTGTACAGGTCGTCGTTGTTCGTCAATAGAATGATGGGGAGCGAACCGGCGGTCCGATCCGACAGGAGGGTGTCAATCAATTTGTTTCCGTTCGAGCGATCATCCGTTTCGACGTCGACCAGCAGGCAATCCGGGCTGTGTCGTTGGGCGAGTTGGGTGGCGTGCTCCGCGCCGAACGCATGGATGACGTCCATTCCCTCGGACATCAACCACGTGCGGATTTGCGTGCTGAGAGCGCGGTCCTGTGTGACGAGTTCGATGAGCAGCCGGGTACCCGCCGGAGACATGTCCTCGGGCGTCGCCGCCTCGGCCGCACGGCGGGAGCCGGCCAATGGCAGGATGAAGCGGAACGTGCTGCCCTTCCCCACCTCGCTGGACACCATGATCCTCGTGCCGTGAAGGCGCGCGATATCTTGCGCGATGGAAAGGCCGATGCCGGTCCCACCATACTTGCGCGTCGACGAACTGTCGTACTGGTAGAAGCGGGTGAACACTTTGTCGAGCGCTTCGGGCGGAATGCCGATGCCGGTATCCTCGACCGCGACCTCGACCGTCGACTCGCGCACCGTCAACGAAACCGTCACCTTGCCGCCGGAGTGATTAAACTTGACGGCGTTCGACAGCAGGTTATTGAACACTTGTCCAAGCTTTCCCTTGTCCCCTTCAACCAGAACGGGCTCGGAGGGGGCGAGCATTTCCAGCGCGATGTTGCGGCTGTCCGCGACGGGTTGGACGATTTGGAGGCTGGCGCGGGCGCAATCGAGCAGGTCGAAGGTATCGAATACGAGCGTTTCGGCACCGCGGTGCAGCCGGGAAAAGTCGAGCAGGTTTTCGATAAGGGTGACGAGTTTTTCGATGTTGCGCAGACTGATACTGAGGTACTCGCGCTGCACCTCGTTCACGGGACCGGCCTTGCCGTTGATGATCATGTCGGTGTATCCCATGACGGCGACCAGCGGCGTACGCAGCTCGTGCGACACGTTCGAGAGCAGATTGGTCTTCATTTCGTCGAGGGTCTTGAGTTCCTCGTTGGCTTCGTGGAGTTTTTCGCGCGCACGAGTCACTTCCTCAAGCGACATCTGGAGGTTTTCCAGGAGTTGTGCGTTGCGAATGGCGACCGCGACGTGCGGGGCCATCTGCTCGAGGACGTCGATATCGTGCTCGGAAAAGGCGTCAACCCGATGCGCGCCGAGGTTCAGGGTCCCGATGATACGGCCCGTTGCATACAACGGAACACACAGAATACTTCGCACCGCGGCGGGGAATTGGCCGGAGAATGGACAGTCCGGGGCGGCGAGGTTGTTCACGATGAGACATTGCCGCTTCTGCGCCACCCAGGCGGAGCCGTTCCGTTCGTCGTCGGCCCGATATTGTTTGGGGGCGGAACCGTGCTCGGGCCACAACTGGCGCGCATCGAACGCGTCGCTTTTCTCGTTCAGCAGCGCAAGTTCGGCGTAATCGAAGTCCACGAGTTTCTTCACTTCGACGACGAGACTTTCATAGAGACGCCCCGCCTCGAGGCTCGAGTTGATTACATTGGCGATCTGGTTGATGGCGCTGAGGCGTTCGGCCCGATCGCGCGCGTCGTGTTCGAGCCGGATGCTCTTGGTCACGTCGCGGAAGATTCCCTCGACACCGGCGGGAACGCCGTCATCGTCGTGCATCAGGTTTCCGGCCAGCTCGACGCAAATGGCGCGGCCGTCGCACCGCTTCATCCAGATCCGCGAGCGTTCCACGTAACCCTTGCCGTCCAGCTCTTCGTGGAATGCCGCCCAGTCGCCCGGTTCATGGAATCGCTCCCGGATGTCTTTGCCTATGGCGTCATCCATGGACTCGAAGCCGAGTATGTCGGCGCCGGCCGGATTCAAGAATCCGATGATCCCATCCCGATCCGCCTGGAAAACGCCGTCGCGCATCGACGTAACCAGACCCCGGTACTTCTCCTCGGACTCCTCCAACTGATTGATATTGCGTTTGAGGGCAAGGGCCATCTTGTTGAACGAGTTCGCCAATTCCTCGATTTCGTCCCCCGTCGCGATTTTCAGCTTCAGCTCGAGGTCGCCTTGGCCGATAATCTGCGCCCCCTCGTTGAGCAGGAGGACGTTGCGCACGATCTTGTTGTGCACGTTCCGGTATGCATTGAGAAACAAGAACGTGATCAGGACGATAATCCCGCCTGTGGCGATTGCGGCCCACGTGTAGATGGGCGCGTATACGGACCACGCTGACTGCCGTACGAGGACAAACAAGGGATACGCGTCGAACAGCCGGTCGTACGCCACGAACCAATCGGAGGGTGGTTCGACGGTGGTCAGTCGAGACACGCGCGCCGTGCCCCTCGCGCCGTTCCTCGAATCGAGCAGTATTCGCGACAGCTCGGGATCCAGCGGCTGGCGGACCAACGTTGGCGCCTCCGGGTCGCCGGTATCGTCAAGACCTAGCGCCATCATGTTGGCCTCGGTCGTCAGATAGGCGAGGCTGTAGATGTCGGAACCCGGAAGCGCTTGTTCGCGCAGTGGATCGAAGCCGAGCCCGAACTTGATCAAGGTATGGATGTCGAAGATTTCCGAAATGAAGCCGATTCGATTGCGTTCCCCGTACGAGTAAACGGGCGCGATAGTCTGCGCAAGATAGAGATTCTTTCCGTCTACGTATTCGAGGTCGACGAAACGGGGGCTCGTGACCGTGCGAAACCACCCAAGAGGCAAGGTCTCATACTTGGGATCCAGGTCCTTTTGGGTGCTTGTAACGACCCGGCCATCCGCGGAGTAGAGGATAAACATCGACGGCCCACCCTCATGAAACTCGCCCTGGGACTGGCGCTCCAAGTGGGCCGTGACATCAGTCAAGGCTTGCTTGGACTCCATCTCGGTCGGCCGCCCCCAAGCGTCCTGGGCGAGGGCCCCCACGATACGAGAATCGCTTGCCAGACGTTCAAGGGAGTTGAGGTGGGCATTGGCCGCGATACGCAGCCCGCCGGAAGTCTTCTCGGCGGCGACGGAAAGGCGCTGCATGACCGCCTTGGCCTGACCTTCATGGGCCACGTAGAACCCGACGCCCATCGCAATCAGCAGCGGGACAACTCCCACCCATAGGATGGACCATACTATCCTGCGCTCGATTCCGCGGCGGGGGCTGCCGGCGGGCATGGCGCCTCCTCGATTAGGTCATTCGACGATTCGGCCGCGATTGATCAGCTCGCGGACCTTGTCCAGCATCTGGTCGACTTTGAACGGCTTGGCAAGGTATTCATCGGCGCCGCATCCGAATATGCGCTCGATATCCTGCTCCTTCGTCAGACACGTTACCGCCATGATCGGTGTGCCGCGTGTCAATTCATTTTCTCGCAACGCCTTGGTCACCTCAAATCCGTTAATCTCCGGCATGAGAAAATCGAGGAGAATCAGGTCGGGCGAGAGTTGCGCGGCCTTCAGTCCCACTTCCGTGGCATTGCTCACCTTAATCAGTTCGAAGCCCTCGTCGGTTAAAATCTTCTCCATGAGGGCCAGCGCGTCAGGGTCGTCGTCGACGATCATCACCCGCTTCTTCGTCGGCCCCTTCTCCCGAGGGAACATGTCGTACTGCTCCCGGAACGAGTCCAGGTCCTCTTCCAGTATGCGGTAGTGGCCGCCGGGGGTGCGCGACGCTTTGATGAGGCCTTGCTTAATCCAATTCTTAATGCTGTGGTGGGTAACGTGGCAGATTTTCGCGGCTTCGAACGTGGTAAATGCCTTCTGTTCTCGGTCACTCACAGTAAGGGTTCCTCCCACTGCTCGGGTCGTAAAGACGCTCCTCGACGCGAGAGTCCGGGGCAGCCAGACCTCACTCGACCATGCGCCTTGGTAAACAATTCTCCACTCGCTCTAAGTTGGGACTAGAAAAGCATCAAAGACTAAATTCGCAGAATGAGCACCTACTTGCCTAAAGTGTAACCTCTATTTTCGCATTTTGTCAAATTTCGGGCCCACCTTGGCTATCTGCCTGCCGTTCCCTCTGTCCCCCGTTTTTCTGGAAATACCCACCTTCGATTCATCATCGCCCACGCTAGCCCGCATTTCTCACGAGTCGCTCCCGATGACGGGAGCGACTCGTGAGAAATGCTCAGGAGATAGCATAAAAGTCAATCGGGTGAGGATTTTTAACACCAACAGCCCGTTTCCCCTGTCACTGCATAAAGGTATGTGCCACAAGAAGTTGTATCCTTCATTGCCCGCGGGTGTGAAAAATCCGGGCTAGTACACCCAAGCCCTGTGGCGCACCCCTTATACCGACGACAATACCTGCCGCACGATGTCCAACTCCTGCGCTTCCATTCCCGTGGCCAGCAATTCAATCTGCCAAGGATAGATACCGAGTATGATACGGTAGCCCATCGACCAGAGACAGACCACGCAGATGAACCCGCCCAATTGTACCCCATAATACCGTTTCAGCAGGGAAATGTAAGCGGCGCGGTATTTGCGCAGTGCCTCCGCGATGTCCGGGGTCGATTCGGCGCCGTGGCGGAGCAGGGTGGTCCGTGGGTTCGGAAGAGAGAATGCGGGCGCGAGAAGTCCGTAGCCGGCCGCCACCCCGTACCCGGCCCACAGGCTAAACGCGAGCAATCCGGCGAACGGCATCTCGCCGTAAGATAGTCGCTGAAAGAACGCTGCCGCGCACAGGATCAGCATGGAGGCCGCGAGCCAGCCGATGAGGACGCCGCGGGTCGCCGCGCCGTGATGCACGTTGTTCGCGGCCCCTTGGACCCTCATGATTTTGTAGACGAGGTATGCCAGGACGTGAACAAGGAGACAGAAAGCAAGAATCGACAGCGACTTCCGAATGGGAAATGCGTACTTGTCTCTTTCCAATTGAATGGTGTCGAACCGTTGAGCCTCGAATTGCCGAATGGCCTGCAAGGCGGACTCGATTCGAACTCCCAGTTCGACGAGTTGTTCGTCGGCCGCACCGGTGGTCTGTTGCTGCAATCGTTTCCGCAATTGCACCGCGGTAAAGGCGATGTACAGGCCAAGCGCCGCCTGAGGCGACCCTCCCGCCAGGGCGGCAGGACGAGGCCCTTCCTCTCGCAACGCGCCTAGCGCGATGTGCCGCCCCATGGCTTCGAGCGTGGACAGCCGCTCGTTCCATCCCTCGGTTTGGCGTTCGGTCAGGGCACGGTCCGCGGCCGACGCAACACGTTCCGTAAGACGGACGAGGGGCTCGCCGACGCTGTCGATCACCTGTCGCCGCAATTGCGTATACCAATAGCCGCCGGCGGGCAGATCGTCAAACCAAAGCGGTTCGGGAAACACGACCCGATCGTGGGTCCCGCTGGCCTGTTTCACGATTCCGAGCGCCGAATCGATGTCCTCGCCGCTTTCGTCCATCCAAGGAAGCACGGCGGCCTCGAGATACACGGGCAGAGCGTTCTGCGTATCGACCACGGCGGCCGCGCGAAACAACTCGCGCGCGCGCGTGACTTGCCCGTCGCGGAACAGGCGACAGCCATATCGCATGGCCAGCGCCGGGTTGCTGGGATCCAGCTTGTAGGCCCGCTCATACGTTGGAATCACGAGATCGTCCTCCTCGCGCTCGGCCAGGGCTTCCAGGTACTTGGAAGAGGGATTCTCGCTCCGTTCGTCGAAAATCACTGCTTGGCGCAACATGTTTCGAGCGTTCTGCGGGGGCTTCGTGATCGCGCTCAAATAGAGTCGATCGGCATGGCCGTAGCGAAGAAATTGCTCGCTAATCCACATCGACGAGACAAACGCGGCACACAGCGTAACGCCCCAGCGAAAGGCGCGGCGCGTACGGCGCGCCCCAATAAAGTCCCCCCCGTCGCCGTATTCAGGGAATTCGGAGGCTCGGGCGCTCAACCCTTCCCTCCCATGAGTACCCGGGCAATGCGCTTGCCCTCTTCCACGCCGGGCTGATCGAAGGTGTTCACGTTGTAAAGGCGGCCTGCCATCGCGGTTTCGACCTCGAGCAGGTACAGCAGTTGGGCGACGGTGTGTGCGTCGACCCGCGGTAACGTAATGCGCACGACCGGCCGCTTGCTCAACGTTAGCGCATCGATAGTGCCGCGCAACTCAGCGGCCATTAACTTGTTCATGGTCCGGCCTCGAAGGTAGTCGAGTTCGGAGATGGATTGAATCACGTCGGGAATTTTGAGGTTTCGGTCAAACTTGGCCACCTCCAACATATTGATGAGCTTGTTGTTCGGGCCCTCGCGGTACAGTTGAATCTGACTGTGCTGGTCTGTCGCGCCCAGCGCCTTGATCGGCGTCTGACCCGTGTGCACCTCTTCTCCGTCGAGACTCAGCTTCTTGCCGAGGCTTTCCGCCCAAAGTTGCCGGTACCAGTCGGCCACGTCTCGGAGCGAATCGGCATAGGGCATCATGACGGACATGCACTTGCCCTTTCGCGTGTCCGCGAGATACTGAAACGCCGCGTGCAAGTACGCCGGGTTCTCGCGCAGATCGGGTTTGGCGCATCGCTCGTCCATCGCCGCGCAGCCCTCAAACATGGCGTCGACATCCATGCCGAGCATGGCGGCGGGAAACAGTCCCACCGATGAAAACACGGAGAACCGCCCGCCCACGTTGAGCGGCATGGCAAATTCGGTCAGCCCGTATTCGTCCGCGACGGCGTGCAGCAGGCTCTTCGATACGCCCTCCCCGCGAGGATTCGATGTCACGACAAGGTGCTCGCGCACGGCTTGTTTACCGAGTTTCTTCTCGATCGTCTCAATTACAATCATCAATTGGCACATCGTCTCCGCCGTTGTTCCCGACTTCGAGATCGCGTTGTACAACGTCTTCCGCGGGGGACACAGTTTCATGACATCGCGGAAGGTGATCGGATCAATATTGTCCATCACGAAAACGCGGGGGCGGCCCTTCCGCTGCCCCTTCGATTGCAGGTTGTAGAACTTTGATTTAAGCGCGGTGACGAGGGCGGTTATGCCCAGGGCGGAGCCGCCGATGCCGAGTACGACGAAATTATCATAACCGCGGGCATGAAACCGCGCGGCCGCCTCTTTCACCTGTGCGAGTGTCGCGGCATCCTCGTGCAGAGTCCAGAACCCGTATGCGCCGCTTTCCCGCTCGCGGCGAAGGACGGCGTGCGCCTGCGCTATTCGCGGCTCGAGTTCCTTCAGTTCGTCCTTGGTGATACCGTGCTCGTCACCTACGGCTTGGGCCGTCGCGCGGGACACATCGATCGCGATCTCGTGGGTCATTGAACTTCTCCGGTTGCCGCCTCGAAGAATTTTCGCAGTGCAATCATCACGCCGGGCCGGGGACCGGACACCATGCGCATACCCGGCAGGGATTCGAGAAAGACCTTTCCATACTGCTTGGTCAGCACGCGCCGGTCAAGGACCACGATCGCGCCGCGGTCGGACTTGCGGCGGATCAGGCGGCCAAACCCCTGGCGAAACTTAATTACAGCCTGGGGCACCGTGTACTCGATGAACGCGTTGCCGCCGCGCCGCGTAATGGATTCGGCGCGCGCCTCGATCACGGGTTCGGTGGGCACGCGAAACGGCAGCTTGGTGAGAATGACGCATTGCAGCGCCTCGCCCGGCACGTCGACCCCTTCCCAAAAACTATCGGTGGCAAATAGAACGCTCGACGTATCGGTGCGAAACCGGTCGAGCAGCCGTGTGCGCGCCGCGCTCCCTTGTTTTAATGCGGTGATGCCGGCCGCGCGCAGTTCCGGCTCCAATCGCTTGTGGACGTAGTCGAGGGCATAGAACGATGTGAACAAGACGAACGCGTGGCCGCGCGTGACACCAAGCACTTCGCGAACCGAGGCGACGGTTTCGTCGTGAAAGTTGCGGGCGTCAGGATCGGGCATGTCCGTGGGAATGCACAAGAGCGCCTGCGTCTCGTAGTCAAAAGGAGAATCCAGCGCGAGGCCCTCGGGCTGCCGGTCTTCGATACGATCCAGACCGATGCGTGCAAAGAAATAATCGAAACCGCGGCGGACGCTGAGCGTTGCGGAGGTCATCACGAGCGACCGAAGGTTCGTATAGAACCATTCGGCGAGGGGTTCGGCGACT
>BTUX01000113.1:0-13706 GCA_045863315.1 Candidatus Hydrogenedentota bacterium
GGGGCGGGGAGGACTCGATATCCACCGCGGACGGCCTTGATGACGATTTCCATCTCTGTTTCGTATCGACCGCCCCGAGTGGTGGTGAGCACATCTTCCAGGAACCGGCGGGAGTGGATCCGAAAACCCGACTGGGTATCAGGGAGGGAAACGCCGGCGAGCAGCCTGGTGATGGCGGCGGTCAGTTTGTTGCCGAAGCGGCTGCGCCAGGGCACGTCCGGCCCGTCAAAGCGCCGGGTGCCGATAACAAGGTCGGCGCCCTGGCGTTCGAATACGTTCCAAAGCGAGTGGAGTTCATGGGGGTCGTGCTGGCCATCGGCATCGACGACGACCACGCCGGTGACTTCATCCGCGGCCAGTGCGGCACGAAACCCGGCAAGCATGGCGAACCCCTTGCCTCGGTTTTCGGGAAATCGGACGACGCTGGCGCCGAGTGCGCCGAGCGCCAACGTCGCCCCGTCCGTGCTGCCGTCATCGACGACGATGACGTGGTCGAGAAGTTCGACGAGTTTCCTCACTACGGGCTCGACCCGGGGTCCAGCGTTGTAGCACGGAAGCACGGCGGCGAGTTTTTGCCGCATGCCGTCTAATTGGGACGACTGTTCCATCGCGACCTAGACACTCCTTTGCCGACAACAATTTAGCACGGAACCGGGGCTGAGTGAATCGGAAGCGGAAACGCTGTTGCGGCGGCAGGGAAAATCGAAGCGCCTGGACAACAGGAACCTCAGATGCGGGGGTGAGGACACAAAACGCGGAAAAACTCACAGCAGCAGAGACCTCGGATCGAATTGGGCGGGGAATTCCACCGCGCGTGGGGACTTGTCGAGGCGGCCGTCCTGAGGGCAATCGCCGGTTGAAAGTGGAAACGCACCGTTATGATCGCAGGTGATTCAGTGGGAGCGCGCCCGAATCAATCGTGGGAGGGCCAGGATGGCGAGGGCAAGGAGGGTCGCAGCTGAAATAGCGAGGCCGGCCTGGAAGGTCGCCGGCGCGTATACAAACTCGACAGTGTGTTTTCCCTTCGGGACGAAGATTCCGCGAAACGCGTGGTAGACAGGGAACTGCATCACGGGGAATCCGTCCAATAGCGCAATCCAGCCGGGGTAATATGCGTCGGAGAGCACGAGAACGGCATTGGTGTTCGCAGTCACGTCGATGGAAACGCGCAGGCTGTTGTACTGGGTGATGTCCGCAGTTCCCGGGTCGTCACCGGCGTTGAGCGGGGGCACGTTCCGGGGAAGATCGGATTTCAGCACATAGGCAGTAGTTGAGGGATTGAAATCCGGTTTGCTCATCTCCGTGATCAGTGTTTTGGTGTCTTCGAAGCCCTTGAGCGATGCGACGAGGCGCGCGCGGGGAAGCGCGTTGATGTTCCGGTAGACTTCGATACCGTCGTGTTCGGCCACGCGTTCGAAACGGCCGGGTTCGTCCAGCGGGAAGAGAGGGGGATGGCCGGGGTCGTGCAGATAGTATGCGTTCGAGTACAACGGTTCAGCGGCTTCCCAAACAAACTCGCCCAGCTCGTGTTGGAACGTCTTGACGCGCGCCGGATAAAGCCCGTCGTAACCGAGCCAGTCTTCGATCTGGTATGGTGCCAGCACGCCCGAAACGATGCCGCCTTCGCCTGCACCGATCCGGCAGGGGCGGGGCAGCGACTGAAGGTACCGCGTCAACTCGGTGTCGGGAAAGATGTCCGCACGGCGCATGGTGGGGTTGAGTCCCCGCATCGCGTAGAGTAAGTCCGCAGCCAGCAATGCGATGAATAGGGCGGGAAAGACACAGCCCCGTGCATCCGCGCACGAAAAGGCGAACACCGCCAGCGCGAGGATGGCAATCACTCCGCTCGAAACAACCGCGGACGTGACGTGCGCTTGATGCCCGACCAATCGCAGGATCGGGAGTTCAAACATCCAAACTGCCGCGGTGTATACCGCGGCAAACACTGTGGGTATCAGAATCCATGTCAGCGCCCGGGCCCTTCGTGGCGACCCGATCCATTGATCAAGCCCGCGGGCGCCCAACACGATGAGCGCAAAGCACGGGAAGACCGTGTGGTAAAACTTCACCGTGCTGGACAAGGGGGGGATTTCGTTGATGAAGCGCAATTCTTCGAGATGAAAGGCGAGCAGCAGACCGAGAACCGCCGCGCCGGCCAAAGCCCAAACCCGTGTCGCGTCGTGAACGCGGCGCAACGGAAACTTTCCGAGCGGTACGGCGAGCCACAAGGGCAGGCCGAAGTACAGCATCATGTACACGTTCGAATTGAGCGTGCCCGCGCCCCAGTAGGTGCCGTCCGCCACGGTGCCGTAGAACCGCGGCACCCAAAACGAAACCAGCGCGCTGGGCGGGAGCGCAGGCTCGACGACAGCGCGCGAGCGTTGGGCGTAGGTGAGGCTGTTTTGAATGTATTCGATCAGGGGAAGCACCTGAACGGCGCTTACGGCCAGTGCAATTGCCCATGCCGCGGCGGCGGTGTATACCGCGTTGCGCACATGACGCGGGCGGGAGAGCGACGCGGCCATGCGAATGAGGAAATAGACTCCGACTCCGAAGGCGGAAGTGAATGCCGTCTCGGGATGGCCCGCGAGGAGCATCGATGCCGCGCCGATCGCGGCGACGATACAACCCCTGCGGTAGGCGCCGCGCAGCATGTCTTCGACGCCGAGAAACAGAATGGGCAGCCATACCGCGACGTCCGGCAGCGACCAATACGCCCAGCAGATGTTGTAGCCGCACAACATCCACGCCACGGACATGGCTCGTGCGGACCACGGTCCGAAACCGATGCCTCGACCGCAGAGATAGGCCGACATTCCGCACAGCCAGAGTTTCAACAAGATGTACAGGGAAGTCGCGATGGATACGTCGAAGAGCGTGTGCAGTAGACGGGGCGGGTAAAAAACCGCGGTCTGAGCATTCGCCATCAGGGGGATGCCGCCGAGTTCGTATTGATTCCACAGCGGCCAGCGACCGTTCTCGATTTCCAATTGGGTCAGCGCGTAATACGGATAAAACGCCGTAATGACGTCCGGCATCAGTTTGTTCGCGGGGCCGGTCCAGTCCGCCGGCCTGTATTCCGACCATGGCTTCGACAGAAACAACAGGTCCGCAGGCGAAAGTTGTTCGCCGTGCAAAAAGAAACCCGGAAACGCGATCGCGAGAAGGACAAGCAGAAGTCCCGCTTGCAGAACGCCCTCGCGCACAAATCGAGAGGCGCGACGTCGTTGATGGAGTTGGTGCCGGTCGTTCGAATTCATCGCCTTGCCTGTGCTTGCCTGGCCGCCGCTCGAAAGCGGCGAGTATACCGCGCGACCGGGTCCAAGCCAATTCGGGTTTTGCGCGGTTCTGCCGCAGTGTGAGATACTTTCGCTCCTTCGTGCGGCGGATTAAATCGAGGTGGAGGGGTGCGTCGTGAAACAGCTTCAGAAGTGGGTGCGAGAGGGTTCTGTCGACACCGTCGTGGTCGCGGGGATCGATTTGCAGGGCCGGTTTTACGGCAAGCGGTGCGCCGCTGTTCCCTTCTTGCGCGACATGGCCGGGGGAGTTCACACCTGCGACTGCAATTTTGGATGGGACATCGAGCGAATGCTGATATCAGGGCTCGAGTTCACAGGCTGGCACAAAGGGTACGGAGACATGACCCTCGTGCCGGACTGGTCCACGCTGCGCCGGATACCCTGGTTCGAGAAGACGGCGATGGTTATTTGCGATACGTACGACCATCACGGGAAACTGGTCGAAATCGCCCCGCGCACGCTGTTGCGCAGGCAGATCGATAAGGCGAAGAAGCTGGGATATGAAGTCAAGGCGGCGCCGGAGATCGAGTTTTTCCTGTTTCGAGAGACCTTGGAGAGTAGCAGAGCGAAGGACTACCGCGACCTCGAACCCATGTCGCGATACATTTCCGACTATTCGATTTTTCGGTCGTCCATGGACGAATGGATCATCGGCCCCATACGTCGTAACCTCGCGGCCGCCGACGTCGAAATCGAGTGCAACAAAGCGGAATGGGGCCACGGCCAATTCGAGATCAACCTCGTTTACGGCGAGGTGCTCTCGATCGCTGACAAGCACGTGCTCTTCAAGACGGCGATTCGCGAGATGGCGGCGCTGAACGGTGTGCAGGCGACTTTCATGGCCAAGTGGGACTCGAAACACTCCGGAAACGGGGCCCATGTGCACATGAGCTTATGGAAAGACGGCAAGCCCGCGTTCCCCGATTCCAAAGGAGAGCACGGCATGTCGAAAACGATGCGGCATTTCCTCGGCGGCATGATGCATTTGGCGAAAGACCTTCAACTTTTCTACATGCCGATTGTGAATTCCTACAAGCGGATCGAAGACCTGTCGTTTGCGCCAAGCAATGTCACGTGGGGCGGAGACAATCGCACGACCTCCTTTCGCGTGGCGGGTGAAGGCAAATCCATGCGCGTGGAAAACCGGATTCCGGGGTCCGACGCGAACGCACACCTGCTGTACGCCGCCATGATCGCGTCAGGACTGTACGGCATTGAGAAGAAGCTCGAACCCGTCGGGCCGTTCGTCCCTGCCAATGCGTACGAATTGCCGAACCCGCCGAAGCTTCACCGGACCCTGGCGGACGCGATCGAAGCCTTTGACAAGAGCAAGGTGGCGCGGCAGATTTTCGGCGACGACGTGATCAACCACTACGCCCAAATCGCGAGATGGGAACAGAACGAGTACAACAAGTACGTCACGGACTGGGAACGAAGGCGGTATTTTGAATTGATCTAGGGGCCGATTTCGATGGCGGCGGCCGTTGATGCGGCTGGACGGCTCGCGAGCGACGATCCGTCCGAGTGCGGATTGGCTTAACTTGCGAGGTCTATTTCTGTGTTAGCCCGCATTTCTCACCAGTCGCTCCCGTCATCGGGAGCGACTGGTGAGAAATGCTCAGGAGATAGCATGGAAGTCAATCGGGTGAGGATTTTTCACACCAACAGCCCGTTTTCCCTGTCGCTGCATAGAAGTATCTGCCGCACGAAGTTGTATCCTTCATTGCCCGCGGGTGTGAAAAATCCGGGTTAGGGTCCGCGCTGTTCGTCTATCAGCGGAAGAAATGCTTCCAGACAACGGTAAAGGCGGGGCCGTTGAAGTCTCGCTCTTCATCGGTAAACCAGTTGTACGCGGCGTTTGCCGACAGCGCGCTTTTCTTGGTTAAAGGCACATCGACTCCCAGGACGGCACCGTAGCTTGGGATGCCCCAGGCATCTTGGAGATTCAAAGACACCAGATTCGGAAAGGGCTTGAATCCGACTTTTACTTTGGCCTCGTAGGTCGCATAGGTGTACGTTGCGCGGACGCCGATATAGGGGCGGGCCGCTCTCAGGCGGTCCGAAAGCGAGTCGTATTCGGCCCGTTCGGGCATTCCCCATGGGAAGTAGTCCACCCCGGTTCCGGTATAGAAAGCCCCGCGCTTGATTTCGAAGTCGGTATGCAAGGGCAGCAGAACAATACTCGGAGTGGTTTCCTTCGTTCGGACTTTTCCCGCTGCGTAGCCGGCCTGTAGGAATATCGACCAGTGGTCGTTTAGATTGCGCCCCACGGCGAGAAAAGGGGTCCAGAGCAAGTAGCGATCCCGCAGGTCGCCGACGGTGCGGGCGTCGCCGTGTCCGGGGGCGAGATTGTTCATGATCGGATCGAAGTAGTCCCGAATCAGACGTTCGCTTTCGAGTCGTGGATGGGCGTTGGCCCCGCCCAACAGCAAGAACCATTTTTGCGGGACGGGTTCCTCATCCTTCTCGTCATTGCGCGTGACTGTGTGGCGAGTCTTGCAGGTGTCCGGCGATGTGGGTTCCGAGAGTGCGCAGAGGGGCGGCAGGGCCAAGGCACAAAGCAGAAGCCAGGGGCGACTATACCGGAACCGGCGTCGGCAGACATCGACCACGGAAACGACGACTCCTTCTGTGATTGTAGAGAGCATGTCCGCCGGGATGGGCAGTGTCAAGTGGAGGGTGGCGGCGCGTTGCGGGGCCGGGGACAGTAGCCGTACGAAGGAGTGCATCGACCCAAGCGGCGCCGACAGCGGTAGAAATTGCGGTCGGCGAGCGGACTTTACGGGCGAATATCGCTGCATGCGACGCACCGTGAACGCCACGATCAGTTTCGCTCGGTGGAGGTTGCTTGGCTATAATGTTTTGTTCGGGGATACGGAATCGTCTTGAGAACTCGTCGAGCGAGAGGCCCGGCGACGTATGGGCCGCAGCGTAGCATCGGGGACCTCGAACGTCCGGCCGGCGCCATACGAGGGACTTGCGAAGATAGCCGCATTTCGAGGTCGGTTGGCGTTTGAATGCTGGAAGGGACACGGACTATGCGATTGAAAGGCAAAGTGGCGGTCATTACGGGGGCGGGGTTGGGGATGGGCCGCGAGGCGTCTGTATTGTTCGGTAAGGAAGGCGCCGGCGTCGGCGTGTTCGACGTGAATGCCGACGCAGGCCGCGAAACGGCAAGGTTGGTGGAAGAGGCCGGGGGCAGCGCCGTCTTTATTCACGGTGATGTCAGCAAGGAAGCGGACGTGAAGCGGGCGGTTCATGAAACCGCGAAGGCCTTTGGCAAGGTCGATATTCTATATGCCAACGCAGGCGTGCTTTGGAAAGATCGGGACAAATCCGTGATTGAGACGACCGAGGAAGACTGGGACAAGGTCCAGGCGATTAATTTGAAAGGTGCGTTCTTTTTGACTAAACACGGCATACCGGAATTGCGCAGGGCCGGCGGAGGGTCGATCATCCTGGTGGGGTCAATTTCCGCTCTGGCGGGGTTTACGCTGGCGCAGGACTCGTACACCTGCGCCAAAGGGGCGCTCATATCGCTCTGCAAGTCGCTCGCTATCCAGTTTGCTCCGGAACAGATCCGGTGCAACATCATTCACCCTGGATTCATCGACACGCCGTTGCAGGCGCCATACCTCAACGCTCAAAAGCGAGAAGCCATAGCGGGAGAGATTCCGCTGCGGCGGCTGGGAACGGCGCGCGACATCGCGAACGCCGCCCTCTTCCTCGCGTCCGACGAGTCATCGTGGATGACGGGCGCGGAATTGATAGTGGACGGCGGGTTCATGGCGATGTAGGGGGAGGAGTTTTCGTTACCGGTTCGCCGCGTGTGTACCCGTGGCACTGGGTGACGGGCAGGCGGGGATACTTTGCGAACGCCGGGTCAATATCGGACAAGCCGCACCTCCAATACGAGGTACCGCCTCGCGGGTGTGGAACGACGCGCGCGTGGCGGCAGATTGCGCACAGTCCGACGGAGTGGGGGGAGTACGATGGTGGCAGCTCGCGTGTAGGCATTGTTGAGGTCGAGTCCGCGCTTCATGATCGGGCCGACGCATACATGCTAAACTGGACTGGAGTAGAATTGCGAAGCGAGCCTCGCCGGATCGGAAAGTTTCACGTCAATGATTGGTCACAGAATCGTATCGAGGTGCGATTGCCGGCCGGGGTGATGCCAGAGGCTCCTGTTTACCGTGTGTAGGACCGGATGGGCCGAAATGGGCGCGAAGTCGGCTCAGTCGCGTCGTGATGCATAGCATTGGATTGCTAGGAATCTACGTGAAGAAGCTTGCTCCGTTTGCCATTTTTGTTTGCGCGGTCGGCGCGGGCGCCGCAGCGCTTTACTGGCTTCGTACATCCGGCTTTGGCGAGTCGCCAAATACCGACGCGCCCTTCCGCTTGACGAACGATTCCATCTCGCCGGTCCGCACGCCCCGCCCGCGAGATCAGGAAACGCCGGTGTCCGCGTACCTCAAGGTCTACGGAACTGCGATCGATTCGTCGACCGGTTTGCCTGTGGTCGGCGCGAGTGTGCGGGCACGCGCAGAGAACCCGCGACAGCGTGGTGACGATGCGGGCCCCCGATCCGAGGAAGTGATCACGGATGAGAATGGGGCGTTCGAACTTAATCTCAATCCGGGCGAGTATGACGGGGTGACCTGCGTGGCCAAGGGGTACACGCGACAACGCGAGGCGTTCACCGGAGGCGGCGCGGGCGCGGGTATTCGGATCGATTTCCATATGGTTCCCGGGGCCGCCGTTGCCGGCACAGTGTCCGACAAGGAGTCCGCGGTGCCGGTCGAGGGTGCCGTAATCGAACTGCTGAGCGCATCGGAAAATTTTATTGAGCGGGCGGCGCGACGGGGGGGAATGGGCGGACTTCGCGGCAGGACAGACGAAAAGGGCTACTACGTGGTAGACGGCGTGCCGGCGGGCACGTATCGGGTCGTAGTCTCTACCCGCGATACGGGGTATCTGTTCAGTCCCGAGGATGCCATTTCGTTGGAGGCCGAGGCCGGACAGACCTATGAGAATATCGATTTCGCCTTACGACGTGGGGCAGCGGTGGCCGGACGGGTGACCCGGCAGGACGGAACACCGGTTGCGCGGGCGGAGATCTATGCGATGCCGGCCCAGATGATCCAGCGCGCCCTGCGCCAGATCGGCTTTGGCGGCTTCGAGGGTATCGGACCGTTGGAAACGCGATCGGACGACGATGGCGAATATGAACTGAGAGGGTTGGAGCATGAGGCCGAATACCGCGTGATTGCGCGGGCAGACGGGTTTGCCGTAGCGGCAAGCGATCCGTTCGAGGTCACGCGCGCAGCCTTGCCGCATCGTGTGGACTTGGTACTGACCGTGGGGAGCAAAGTGTCGGGAAGCGCGAGGCGGCCCGATGGGACGCCGGTGGCGGACGTTCGGGTGCTGCTGTTGCCGGAGTCGGCGAACGCGTGGTCGATGTTCCTGGGTCCGCGAACGGCCACCACGGGTGCGGACGGTAGGTTTGCGCTCGAACACGTGGCCGCGGGCCCATACTGGTTGAGGCCCGAAGGAGACTTTGCCCGCCGAAACGCGATGGTTCGTGACGATGCGGTGGCGGTGCAAGTGGACGGTCTGACGGACGTGACGAATGTTGAGCTGATCGTCGAGCCTGGGGTCCCCCGGACTGCCGAGGAAGGTCAAGGCGTCATCCGTGGGACGGTTGTGGCGCAGACGGGCGAGCGGGTGGCGGAGGTTCGGGTCGAAGCGAAACAGACCGGCAATCCGCGAAGAACGTATGGAACGACAACGGAGGCCGATGGTTCCTTTGAGCTTACTGGACTTGTCGGACCGTTATACGATCTCGAGGTGAACTCGGATTTGGGGACAGCGAAACAGCCCTTGGTCGCGGTCGGCTCAAGCGTGAAGTTGCAGTTGACGACGCCGGCCGCGATACGGGGTGTGGTAGTGGATGCGACGGGCCAGCCCGTTGCGTCGTGCCGGGTGTCGCTGCGCGATCTTGACCATACGAACAATGTCTCGTCGCTGGTCAACGTGGTGCAGTCGATGATGGGCATGGCATCCGGCGGCAAGACCACGGATGCGTATGGAGAGTTTGAATTCACGCGGCTGTCGCCGGGCAGCTACCGCGTGAAGGCGGAGAGTTCGTCTCAGGGGAGCGCGGAATCCGACGTGATTGTGTTGGCCGCGGGGGAGGAAGATTACGGAATTCACCTAGTGCTCGATCCGGGCGTCGCCGTCAGCGGAGTGGTTGTAGGGCCCAGCGGCGAAGGTATCCGAGGGGCAACCGTCCAACTGGCGCCGCAGGGTGAAGACGCCACGCTCGACTTCGTTTCGCACTTCCTGCCCACCGGCATGCTTAAGACCGGCGGCGTAACGACGAGCGGATCGTCGGGCGAGTTCCAAATCAGCAAGGTGGCGCCGGGCGTCTACCGCCTGGTCGCTACCCACAGCGCCTACGCGAAGGCCATCGTCGATGGGTTTGTCGTCGATGCGGGGCGCGATATCACCGGATACCGGCTTGTCATGGGCAAAGGCGGCGAAGCGCGCGGCACGTTTACCATGGATGGAAAACCCCAACCGAATTCGATGATTGCGATGGTCGGCCCGTCCGGCGTCGAACTGGTTCAGACGGACCATCAGGGGCGCTTCGAGGTGACCGGGCTGACGGCGGGACCTCACATGGTCGTGGCGATTGATCCGTCGGCCATGGCGTCGAACGGCAACGGCCTTCAGTTCAATCCCCGCGTGGTGGATATTGCGGAAGGAGTGGCGGCGGACATCAACCTCGGCGGCAGCGGGGGGATGTCCGTGAACGGCACCGTAACCGGGGAGAATCTCGGGTCGTTTACGGTCGTAGCGCTGCGGACCCCCGGCGGGCCGCCGCTTGACTCGATAGATTTGATGAATTTCAATAATTTGATCGAGTCGTTCCGGTCGTTGGGCGGCCAGACGGTGGTCGGGCCGGACGGAACATTTTCGCTGGAGAACGTCGAGCCCGGCACCTATACGTTGGAGGTTTACTCGATTCACTTCGACGAATCGAATCCCGACTTGAACGCGCTGTTGAATATGCCTCGGTCACCGGTCTATCGGGACCGGATCGAAATCGGCGCGGACACCGGACCGCTTACGATCGCCATTCCTTAAGCGAGCCGTTCCTTCGGCGCGCTTCGACTGCTTTGAGCTTCCGTCCGCTGCGATACGAACCATCACGGCAACGCGTGCAGAGCCTCCAACGCGGTCGGTGGATTGTAGTCGAATTATGAAAAATGAAGTGAATAGAAGTACCCTACGGATCGTTCTGGGCGAAAAGTTGGTTTGAAAGGCGCGATTCTTGTCTACACCCGATAGTCCATTGCCCATTGCGTCCATAGTGTTGTGCGCGGGGAGGGGACGCCGTATGCAGTCGAGGAGGAGACCGAAAGTCTGCTTCCCGGTTGCGGGCAAGCCGGCGATCGTGCGGCTCTTGGAGGGTCTGACGGCGTTAGGGGTGGGCCCCACCATTCTTGTTGTGGGGCATCTGGCAGGAAAAGTTGTAGAGGAGGTCGGCCCGCGGTTTCCCAAGGCGCTATTCACGTATCAAGCCCAATTACTGGGCACCGGCCACGCCGCGAAGCAGGGGGCGGAAGCGCTCCGACAGCTTGGGTTCGAGGGCGGGGTATTACTCGTGGCCGGCGACAAGGTGATCGAAGCGAGGGCCCTTCGGAAGCTGTGTCGTGTGTTTCAAAGCGAACGGCCCGACGTCGCGTTACTTGTGGGTCCGAAGGATCGCTGGCCGAACGCGGGCCGGCTTGTGACCGACGCCGCAGGCGGAGTGGTTCGCATCATTGAGCGGGCCGACCTTGCGGACGGGGAACGAGTGGGGCGGTCGTATTCCGTTAACGGCGCGGAGGTGTCGGCATCCGAAATCGAGGCGCAAACCAAGTGGGTGAATCAGGCGGTCTACCTGTTTCGCTCGAAGCCGCTGTTTGCTGCGCTCGAACGACTCGATACAACCAACGTGCAGCGGGAGGAATATCTCACCGACGCGGTTGGTCACATTGTGAATGCAGGCGGCCGTGCCGTGCCGGTATTGGTCGACGACCCCGACGACGTGCTGGCGTTCAACAATCCCGAAGAACTGCTCGAGATAGAGGAGCACTTCCGGCGCCAGGCGGGTCTCGAAATTTACGAGAGTATGCCTCGGGATCCGCGCATTTTTCGACCGCCCCTTGAGTGGGCGGAGTTGCTCCGCAGGGCCGACGCGCCGGTCCGCAGCGCGCTTCGGGAAATCTACGGCGACAGCCAGACCCTGCGCGAAGAGAAGCGGAAACGGCTTTTGGACACCGTCGAGCGATTCATCGACCGATTCGGGGGGCAGGGAGTTGTAACGGTCATTCGAGCACCGGGCCGCGTCAATTTAATGGGCCGGCATGTCGACCACCGCGGGGGCTGCGTCAACCTGATGGCCATCGACCGGGAACACATTGTAGTCGCGCGCCCGCGAAACGATGCCGTGGTTCGCGCGCGCAACGCCGATGAGGGGCAGTTCGCCGATCTCGAGTTCGCCGTGGGCGATTTACTCGAGCAGGTGGGTCTGGATGACTGGCGCGAGTTCGTGAACAGCGAGATCGTGCTTAGGATGGTCAGGGACTTGGCGGGCGATTGGGGCAACTACCTCAAAGCGCCGATGCTGCGGTTGCAGCAGCAGTACCAGGATCGCCTGATTCACGGAGTGGACTGCATGGTGAGCGGCGATATTCCGATGGCTGCGGGTCTAAGTTCGTCTTCGGCGCTGGTGGTGGCGATGGCCGAGGCGCTGGTGCTGTCCAATCGTCTCGACGTGTCGCCGCATGATCTTGTGGACGTATGTGGGGAAGGAGAGTGGTTCGTGGGAACCCGCGGCGGAAGCGCCGACCATGCGGCCGTGAAACTGAGCCAGCCCGGTAACGTCGCGCACGTCGGTTTTTTCCCTTTCACGATTATGGGATATGCCCCCTTCCCCAAGGGGTATACACTTGTCATTTGCAACTCACGCGTGCAGGCGCGAAAAGCCGCGGGCGCTCGCGACATCTTCAACGAGCGCATCGCCTCATATGAGTTCGCGGTGCGGCTGGTCCGGAAAAAGTTCCCACACTTCGCGCCGTTGATTCATCACCTGAGAGACATCGCTCCGGAAACGCTTGGCATTCGCGCCACCGACCTGTACCGCTTGCTGCTGGAGGTCCCCGAATCGATTTCGGCGCTGGAACTGGCGCGAGAGTTGGGCGACGATACGTTCGAATCCATCGCGAGAAACCATGCCGTAGCGTCCGGCTATCCCTTGCGGGGACGCCTGCTATATGGAATCGCCGAGTGCGAGCGAAGCAAGCGCGCGTTTGGCCTGCTGAAAGAAGGCGACGTGGGCACGCTGGGAACGCTCATGAACGTCTCCCATGACGGCGATCGCGTTGTCGGGCCGCAGGGGGCCCCCTACGCATCAAATCCCAGTAATGACCGCATCGAGTCGCTGATCGCCGGTTTGGAATTGGGAACACCGGAAGGTGAGGCGTCCTGCTCGCTCCAGATGCAACCTGGCGTCTATGCGTGCAGCATACCGGCCATCGACCACATGGTCGATATCGCCCTGGCGGTCCCCGGGGTGCTGGGCGCGCAGTTGTCAGGTGCGGGATTGGGCGGGTGCATGATGGTACTCGCCCGCGCGGACTCGGCTGAAGCGGTGATCAAGACCATGAACGAAAAGTATTACGCGCCGAACCATCTCGAGCCGTCGGCATTCGAATTCACGCCGGTGGCCGGTTCAGCGCCTTTAGTGGTGGATTGATCGGTGCTCGCCCTGTTACGGCGGCCGTCGTGTGACAAGTCGAATGGATGAAAAGGACACTCACGTCGCCTAGCCCGGATTTTTCACACCCGCGGGCAATGAAGGATACAACTTCGTCCGGCACATACCTTTATGCAGCGACAGGGGAAACGGGCTGTTGGTGTGAAAAATCCTCACGCGATTGACTGCTATGCTATCTCCTGAGCATTTCTCACCAGTCGCTCCCGTGATCGGGAGCGACTGGTGAGAAATGCGGGCTAGACCCGCGTTCCGCCCCGTCGGGGCGGAGGGGGTGAGCGCGTACAGCGGGGCATCGCCGTTCGGCCGCGTTCCGCCCCGTCGGGGCGGAGGTCCCTTTTGTGCTCTGGATCGCGACGGCCTATCCCGTTCCTCGCCCCGTGGGGGCGGGGGGATGTTGCCAGGGGTGTAGCGGAGGCCGACGACTGTCGGACGGAGCGCAACCCGTGGAAACAGTTGCGTTTTTTCATTCCTGCCCCGGCGGGGCAGAGGAGTTTCTCGCCGCACCCTGGAGCGGACGTTGGCGCACGGTGTGCGCTCCTGTGCCCCTACCGGGGCACGCTCGATGGAGCTGTCGAGCTCCA
>BTUX01000114.1:0-13684 GCA_045863315.1 Candidatus Hydrogenedentota bacterium
TTGTTCGCGCAGCGCTCGTAAGCCAGCGCGAGTATACCTGAGCGGAGATTCTCCCCCAACCACAGCCCATCAGGCCTCCTACGTCAGCGTGATTGAGTATACCTGAGCGGAGATTCTCCCCCAACCACAGCGCTCCGCTCGTCCTCGCCGCGCTCGCTGACAGTATACCTGAGCGGAGATTCTCCCCCAACCACAGCATCAATCAATGATAGCCGTCTCAACCCTCGAGTATACCTGAGCGGAGATTCTCCCCCAACCACAGCCCGGGTCAGCGCCGGGAGCGCCGGCGCCGGAGTATACCTGAGCGGAGATTCTCCCCCAACCACAGCATCGATGATACTGCGGCACTCGACTTCGAAGTATACCTGAGCGGAGATTCTCCCCCAACCACAGCGATTGGCCGGCCACGAAAAACAGGAGAAAAAGTATACCTGAGCGGAGATTCTCCCCCAACCACAGCCGCGCCTATCGGCGCGGCTGTGGTTGGGGGCGGCCTTGAAGAGGTCGCAATGTCGGGGGTGGGAATCAATCCATCGTGGCGCAACGGTGGCTGTGGCTCGTGCTCGTCATTGCGGTTCGCTTTTCCGCTCGAAGTCCCGGCCTATTTATTGACGCCTAACCGGTTACACCAGACGGGCGATAAACCAAGTTCCGCCGAGATTCATCTATTCTTGGGCGGGGGTCGGGCGTCGTGGGTCTAGCCCGACGCAGTCCGTACGACCGGTAGATAGGTTTTGGTTGCGTAGCTCTTTGGACGTCGACTATTCTACCCGCCAGCGGGTAGGTCGCATTACAACGGATCTATGGTCTGGTGGAGCACGAGGTATCATGTTGAGTCATACCCTTTTCACTCGAAATTTGTGGTGCGCGGCGGCGTTCATGTTGGTCGCACCGACGTGCCTCGCGGCATCGGACGGGCCCGCGTCCGAGGCCGGGCGTCCCGTTTCGGCAAGCAATTTCCGGCTCGAGGACCATGCGGGCGCGTCGCACGAGTTGTACCGGCTGTCCGACGCCAAGGCCGTGGTGTTGTTTTTCCATGGGAACGGATGTCCCATCGTTCGGAAGAGCGTGGCCGAACTGAGGGCGATTCGCGACGAGTATGCGCCCCAAGGCGTGACATTCTGGTTCATCAACGGGAACGCCGACGACCGTCGCGCGGAAGTCGTGAAGGAGGCCGCGGAATTTGGGATTGATTTCCCCATTCTCATGGACAGCGCGCAACTGGTCACGCGCGACCTCGGGACGACCCGGACCGCTGAGGCGGTCGTACTCAATCCGCGCGGTTGGCGGATCGAGTACCGGGGCGCGGTGGACGACCGCCTCGACTACGGAGTGGAGAAGCCTCAGGCCACGAGCCGATGGCTTCGAGACGCGTTGGACGCGGTCCTCGCCGGCGACCGGCCGCAGATCACGCAAACGGAGACCCGGGGTTGTCGCATCGATCTGCTGAGGGAGCCGAAGCGCACCTCATATGCCAAGCACATCGCACCCTTACTCCAGAAGAAGTGCGCCTCGTGCCATGTCGAGGGCCATATCGGGCCCTTCGCGATGGACAGCTACGAAAAGGTGGCCGGACGCAAGCGGATGATCCGCGAAGTGTTGATGACCAAACGCATGCCGCCTTGGCACGCCGACCCTCATTCGGGCGAATTCGCAAACGACAGTTCCCTGGATCGCGAGGAATTGCGCTCGCTGATCGCCTGGATTGATGCCGGCGCGCCGCGCGGCGACGGCGAGGATCCGCTCCTTCAACTGGCGGGCGCGGACGCTTCCGAGTATTGGCCCATGGGCCAGCCCGACCTGGTCTTCGAGATGCCGCGCTCGTTCACCGTACCGGCGAGCGGGGTGGTCGATTATCAATATTTCCGCGTTCGTTACACGGGCGCCGAAGACATCTGGGTGCGCGGAGCGGACATCCTGCCCGGAAACCGCGCCGTCTTGCACCATGCCCTCATCTTCATCAACTACCCCGACCGGTTGAAAAGCCTCGAACCCGACTTCGAGGGAGGACTCGACGGCTTTTTCGCGGGTTACGTGCCGGGGATGCTCAACGACTTCTATCCCAAGGACACCGGCAAGTTCGTTCCCGCCGGTTCCGAATTTGTGTTCCAGATGCACTACACAACCAACGGCCGCTCGGAAACGGATCGATCAAAGCTCGGTCTGTACGTCGCGAAAAAGAAACCGAAGCGTGAGTTCTTCACCCGCGCCGCGGCCAATACCGATTTCGAAATCCCGCCCAACAGTCCGGACAGCGAAACCGAGTCCACCTATGATTTCACCCACGACGTGTTGCTCTATGAAATGGGCCCGCACATGCATTACCGGGGAAAACGCTTCCAGTATCACGTGAAATACCCGGACGGCCGCAGCGAACTGCTTCTCAGCGTCCCCAACTACGACTTTAACTGGCAGACGATGTATCGCCTAAAGGAACCGAAGCGCATTCCCGCCGGAAGCCAACTCTACTGCGTCGGGGCCTTCGACAATTCCGCGAGCAACCCGCACAATCCCGATCCCAACCGATGGATTTATTTTGGGGAACAGAGCTTTGAAGAAATGTTTATCGGCTACATGGGCTACGCCTACGTCGATCCCAACGCCGCGGACACGGCCATCGCCGCCGCCGGCATCGTCACCAACATGGGCGCGCCGATCACCGCCGAAAACCTGCCGGGCACCGTTTGGAGGATCGGTCGCTTCAAGTTGTCATTCTTCGAAAACGGCGAGATGCGCGTAGGCAAAACCTGGAAGGGTACGTGGAAAATCGAGGGTGACCGACTGCTCATCCACGTCGCAAATGAAGATCACGTCATTTTCATTCGCGCCGATCAACTCCACAGCGAAGATGGGCCGCTCGAATTTCTCGCCGCGGAAAGCCGTCCCGCCGGCGGCGTCACCAGGGTCTCATTGAACGACTGATCAGAGAGGCGTTGGAGCGGGTCCACTCGCCGAAACGTTATCGTTCCCGAACGCAGCGAATCAACGATTCCATGTGGTCCAAGTACCGTTCCAAGGCCAAGCGGCCTTTCTCGGTCAAGCGGAACTCCGTTTTCGGCACCCGGCCCTCGAAAAACTTGTTGCACTCGACATACCCCGCGTCCTCGAGCTTGCGCGCGTGGACGCTGAGATTGCCGTCGGTCGTCTTCAGGATGCGTTTGAGCTCGCTGAAACTCAGAGAACTGTTCACGGCGAGCGCGCTGACCACGGCCAACCGCAAGCGTTCGTGAATGATGCGGTCAAAGTGTTCCGCCGCCGCCTGACCCGGCTGTTCAGGCGCCGCCTTATGCTCGACCCCGTCCCGGGCTGCGCGTTTTGCCGCGTTGGTCTTAGCCACCGTGCTTCCTCGCGATGATCAACCCGAACACGATCTTCAGGCCGCCGAACCCGATCGCCATGTACACGTCGCGCCATGCCGGCGACGTCGCAAGCGCCAACACACCTAGCGCCATAAAGCACATGCCCAACACCGGCACCACCCGGACGGAAAACGCCCCACCCGTCATCACGCCCGCTCCATAAAGCAAGAGCCAGGTGCCGGGCAAGAGATCAAACAGGCCGCGGCTTGTAAAAATCGCTGTTAGAACCAGTCCGGCGCCCAAGGTCGGGAACATTCCCAACGCAAAGCGCCTTCCCGCCCCTTCAAAAACCGATTCGTTGACGTGCCGGGCTTTCACCAGCATGGCCCCGCCCCCAACCCCGAGCGCGGCGCAGGCCGTCACGATCCACGTAGCCAGCCAGGTTTCCGGCGACGACGCCCATCGAGACACGGCCACCCCCGCGAGCGCAATCCCTCCCATCGCGACGGTGCCCCAACCTGACACCGCGGTGAACGAGGTAGACCGCTCCATCGTCTCACGAATGAAACGGAGATTGTCCATTGCGTGGACATGCAGACGCACCGGCTCTTCGGGCGGTGCAAGATGTCGCGATGAAACGCTCATGGCGCTAGCATAACGCGTGGGGATGCCGGTGGCAAACAAGTCGCCGCAAAACCGGCGCAACATGGATCCGATTCGCGATTGGCTTATTGGCCCGCGGCCGCCGAATCGCGCGGTGCCTCGTGCGGCTCCGCGTCAATTTCCACCCGGAGGATTTTGAATTCCATCCCCTTCATGGGCGAACCGGCATTGTGAAAATGCACACCGGCATACTCGAAGTCGGACATGGCGCCGTGGGTATGCCCGAAGTACACGTGCTTGACACCGTCGAGCGCGCCCGAGCCCACATCGTCGAGATAGGCAAGGACGCGTTTGGCGACCCGTTTCTTCGGGTAGCGCGCCCTGCTCGCCGCGCGGTGGACGCCGAGGCGCACCGCCACATCATACAGACGGTGGAGAAAGGGATGACGCACCGTGTCGTGCAGCCATTCTTCTCGGGCCCTTTCCAGCGCCGCGGCGTCCATCCGCTTGTCGGACACGTCGCCGTGCAGGAATACGCTGTTCCCCAACCGGAGATAGTACGGATGCCAGGAGAGATTTTCCCGTTCGAGGGCGAGCTTGGAGAGTTGATCGATAAAGAGCTGCACATTATCGTGATTGCCCAGGATGAAGTGAAAATAGCAGTTCGGAAACTTCTCGGTAAGACTGCGAAGCCATCGGACCGCTTCGACGACCGTCTCCTCGATACTGAGAAGGGTCGTCCACCGGAAGTCGAACGTGTCGCCGTTGAGTATGAACACGTCGGCTTGCGCGGCCACGGCCATGATGGCGTCCTTATGCGCAAGAAACTCCGAGCGCCGGGAGAACATATGAAGGTCGGAAACGACGTATCCGACTTGTTTTTTCGGTTCCACCTCGCGGACCCCATCACTAAACAACATCGAGGGTTTGACGAAGGCGCTGGGGACTATTCACCTCTTGCCTGCATGGTATCCCCCCGGCGAGGCAACTGGCAAGTGGGCGAAAAGGCCCCGGAACGCCCCGGGGCGTTGTCCCCTCGATGCCCCCCGAAGCGCGGCTACTGGTAAACTTGTCAGGAGTAATGCTATACTGTGTCTAACTTTGGGGAAAGGGTGCGAAGGGGGAGGGAGGGTGCAGCGTTGCACGGGATCGTGAGGGGCCAGCAGTGTCACCTGCGCGTGAACGGTCGCCGAATTCCCGCAGAAGTCGTGGATGTGCGGGACCGAGTCCTGCGCATGCGGTGCTGCGAAAACGGCTTTACGGTGGAACGGCGCGGCATTGTGCTCGAGATCGATCACGATTCGGGGTTTCGCAGTGCGTATTTCACCCGACTCTTGACCTCTGCCCCGGACGAGCATACCGAAGTCATTTTGCTCCGTTCCGCAAACCTGAATTGTGACGAACTGCGCGCGTTCCTCCGCGTGCCGACGGAAATTACGGTGAGCGCAAGTCCCTTGGACGGCTCGGTGGGGTTCGAGGCGAAATTGCTGAATATCAGTTCGGGAGGCGCACTGATCCAAGGCGACCCGCCGTATGAACTCGAGTACGGAGAAAGGCTGAAGTTGACCATGGTGAACCGGCAGGTCTTGCAAGTAACGGGCGAGCTGATACACTTCTCGAATGGCACCAGCGTTCCCGAACAACGGTTCGGAGTCCGTTTCGTGGATGTGGGCCCCGATGATGTTCGCGCCTTGACCTGGTACGTTTGGCAGCGCGTGCAGAATTTCTTCCACTCGGAATCGTGAGCGGCCCAGATGATCCGGATGCCCCGACGCATCGACCCGCGCGGCCCCTCTTCGCGGTCTATCCCGCCCTGGCGCACAAGCTGCCGTTCGTACCTCTAGCGGACTTACCTTCGCCCATCCACCACGCCCGAAGCTTGGGCGCGGAACTGCGGGTGCCAAATCTGTTTATCAAAAGAGATGATCTGTCGGGCGCGCCGTACGGCGGCAACAAGGTGCGCAAGCTCGAATTTCTGCTTGGCGAGGCGGTTCGCCGCGGCGCGCGCGAGGTGTTGACGTTCGGCTATGCGGGATCAAACCACGCGCTCGCCACCGCGATCTATGCGCGGCAACTCGGATTGCGCAGCATCTCAATGCTCCTTCCTCAACCCAATTCCCACGCGCTGCAACACAACGTGCTGATGGGGTTCCACGTCGGCGCGGAATTGCACCATCACCCATCAAAGGCAAAGCTGATCGCGGGTGTGTTTATACAGATGCTGAAGCACGGTCTGTCCCAGCGGCGCTTTCCAGTGCTTATCCCAGCGGGCGGCTCCTCGCCGCTCGGCATCGTCGGAATTATCAATGCGGTATTCGAACTCGCCCAACAAATCGAACGCGGCGAATTGCCAAAACCGGACCGCGTCTACACCGCAGTCGGCTCGATGGGCACGGCCGCAGGTCTGCTCCTGGGAACGGCGCTGACCGGTTTGAGGTGCAAAGTCGTCCCCGTGCGCGTGATCGACAAGCGGACGGCAAATCCATCCAAACTCGAGGCCCTGTGCCGGAAAACACTTTCATTTTTACGCGCAACCGATCCCTCGGTGCCGCATATCGGACTTGCCAAGGACGCGTTCGCACTTCGAGAGGAATTCTTCGGGGAACAGTACGCGCTCTACACACCCGAATGCGTGAAGGCCGTCCGTCTGCTCGCCGAGCATGAGCAGATCCGCATCGACGGGACCTACGCGGGCAAGGCCTTGGCCGCAGTCGCAGCCGACGCGCGAACGGGATCAATCGAAGACAAAACAGTCTTGCTGTGGAATACGTACAATTCAGTTCCCTTCTGGGAGTCCATGCCCACCATCGATTACCGCGGACTACCGCCGTCTTTTCATCGCTATTTCGAGGAACCGGTGCAACCGCTGGATTGGTGAAGGCGCTCTACTTGCGTACTTACGGCCGGCATGGACAGAGGTCATCCCCGACGAATGTCGGCGGATGCAAGTCGTTACCGGAGCGGGTCCGCCCTTTACCAATCGCGTCGCCGCTCTCGCAGGGTGACGCGTTCTGCGCGCTTCGCCGTTTACCGGTTACCTTTTAGCCCGCATTTCTCACCAGTCGCTCCCGATGACGGGAGCGACTGGTGAGAAATGCTCAGGAGATAGCATACAAGTCAATCGGGCGAGGATTTTTCACACCACCAGCCCGTTTTCCCTGTCGCTGCATAAAGGTATGTGCCGCGCGAAGTTGTATCCTTCATTGCCCGCGGGCGTGAAAAATCCGGGTTAGACGAACTTCTGTCACAACAAGCCGAACAAGCATAAGGAATCGGAGGTCTCGACTGCCCGGCCCCGTTGCGGAGAGACGGCGCAGCGGGGTTTGAGTGTGCTGGGATTGAGCGCGCCGTATTGATTATCATGGCGGACCGGACGTTTTCAGGTGGGACTGTACGCGGTGTGCGCAACGTGTAAGCGATTAAGAGAGGAGACGACCTATCATGTCCGCCGAACCGATTCAGAATTATGAGAACCACAAGACTTTCGACAATGCGCTGTACTGCATTTCGGCGTTGAATCTTGCAGCGGTTGCTTTAAGCTTCGTGCGTATCGGCTTTCCCTCGGCCTATCTCGCGCCGGCGCCGATCATCCTGCTGGCGGTCGGATCAATCTGGACTTTGTTCCGCATGCGGGCGTACGCCACTAGACTGCAAGACCGCATCATCCGGGAGGAGATGCGCGCACGGTTGTCGAAAGTATTGCCGGCGGAGCTCTCCGGCCGCATCGGCGAATTGACACACAAGCACCTCATTGGATTGCGGTTCGCGTCCGACGCAGAGTTGCCGGAGCTGGTGCGTCAAGTGTTGTCGAAACCCGATATGTCCACAGACGAAATCAAGCGGCAGGTGAAGAATTGGCAGGCGGACCATTTGCGCGTATAACGCAGACGGTCAGGTCGATCCACGGAGGAGAACGGCGCATAGCGACGCGGCAGTGGAAGGCGCCAAACGAATGATGATGATGACAAGTCGAGGTAGTGGTTCGTTGTGCGCGCTTTTGTGCGCGATCATGCTGAGCGCCGGAGTACCGGCGCAGGACGCCGCGAGAAACCCCGTGCTCGTGATTGTTTGCGATGGGCTGCGGCCGGATTACGTAACGCCGGAGTTGATGCCGAATTTGCACGCGCTCGGAAAAAGCGGCGTGGTGTGCACGAACCATCATTCGGTCTTTCCAACCGTAACGCGCGTCAACGCATCCTCCTTTTCGACGGGGTGTTACCCCTCGGGTCACGGAATTCTCGGGAATACGATATACATTCCGCAGGCGGACGCGACGAGACCGCTCAGCACGGGCGACGTAAGCAATTTGATGCGGGTGGATGAGGCGTCAGGCGGAAGGGTGCTGACCGCGCCGTCGTTGGGCGAGTTGTTGGATGCGGCGGGGTTGAACCTCGCGGTCGCCAGCGCGGGATCGACTGGGTCGGCGTTTTTGTTGAACCACCGGGCGAAAGGCGGCGGCGTGATGAACGTAGACCTGGTGTTGCCGGAATCGAACGCGGCGCGCATACGCGAGTTGCTCGGAGAGAAGCCTGAGGAGGGGTACCCGAACTCGGCCGTGAACCGGTACGCGGTTGATTCGCTTTTGCGGATCGCGATTGACCAAGGGCGGGCCGACGCCGCGTTTCTGTGGATATCCGATCCCGACCACACGGCGCACGCAAAAGACATGGGTTCTCCGACCACCCATGACGCAATCCGGTTGGTTGACGGGGAGATCGGGCGGATCACGACGGCGCTACAAAGCAAGGGACTGTTGGGGAGGGTCAATATCCTGGTGACGTCCGACCACGGCTTCTCCACGCACGTAGGACCGGGCAATCTGGCGCAGTTGCTCGTGCAGGCGGGACACAAGAGGAGCCTGGCGTCAACGGACGTGATCGTGGCCGAGGGCGCCATCTACGTGGACAAACACGATGCGGAAACGACCCGGGCGATTGTACGGACGTTACAGAAAACGGAATGGATCGGGCCGATGTTCACTGCGGCGAAATCGGCAGGCAGCTTCGAAGGGGCAATGCCGGGTACCTTGTCGTTCGATTCGGTGAATTGGAACCATGAGCGATCCGGCGACATCATGACGAACGCAAACTGGACCGATGAGGTCAACGATTTCGGGTACAAGGGCAAGACAACACAGAGCGGCGTAGCCGGACACGGAACGTCGAGTCCGTTTGACATTCACAATACGTTGATCGCATTTGGCCCGGACATCAAAGACGCGACGATAAGCGACGCGCCAACGGGAAACGTCGATATCGCGCCCACGGTTTGCCATCTGTTGGGCATCCGGCCCGCGGAAACGATGCAAGGTCGCGTGCTGCGCGAAATCCTGAACGGAGGGCCGGAGTCTTCGAGCCTGAATCCGGAAGTTTCGACCTATGAAGTCAGCGCCGTGGTGGACGGCATCGAGTACCGGCTTGAGCTTCAGAAGTCTCGCGTCGGCGCTACCGAGTACGTGGACTTTACCAGGACGACCCGCCGGCGACGGTAAGGCGGTAGGAGGATACGGGCGGTGGCCACTCAGCTTTCTCTGGACGCGCAGCCCCGCTGGATGATTTACGGCGCCAACGGGTACACCGGCCGTCTATGTTCCATTGCAGCGGTCCGGCGGGGTCTCAAGCCCGTTCTTGCCGGACGTAACGGGGAAGCCGTAGAAGCCGTGGCGCGGGAATGCGGCGGACTCGAAACACGCGTGTTTGCATTGGACGATCCGCGGGTCGTGGCGGATGGTCTGGACGACGTGGCCGCGGTGCTGCACTGCGCCGGGCCCTTTTCAGCGACCAGCATCCCCATGTTGACGGGTTGCGAGAAATCGAAGACGTACTATTTCGACATCACCGGCGAGATCGAAGTGTTCGAGTACGTGCATTCGCGCGACGCGCACTGGCGCAAGGCGTCCATTGTGGTGATGCCGGGGGTAGGCTTCGACGTCGTGCCGTCCGATTGCCTGGCTGCGATGTTGAAGCGCGAACTGCCGAATGCGACCCATCTGCGAATGGGGTTCCGTTCAAAACGCGGGAAGATGAGCCCGGGCACGACCAAGACGGTAATCGAGGGTCTGCCCAAGGGATGCAAGGTGCGACGCGACGGGAAACTTGTAACGATTCCACCGGGGTCGCTGACGGCGATGATCCCTTTCGGCAACACACCGGAACTCGCGGTCGCAATACCGTGGGGCGACCTGGCGACGGCGTACCGCTCGACGGGCATCCCCAACATCGAAATCTACATGGGCATACCGGAGAAACAGATCCGGCAGATGAGAATAGCGTGGAGGTTCAGGTCAATCCTGGGCATGGGTCCCATCCAGCGTTACCTCAAGAAACGTGCCGAGCGCACGGTGAAAGGTCCTACCGACGTCGAGCGCGCAAACGACGAAGTGACGTTGTGGGGCGAGGTGATGAACGCCGCAGGGGACCGGGTGGCCATGCGCATGCGAACACCGGAAGGATACACGCATACGGTGGATGCGGCGATTACGGCCGTGGTGCGAGCGTTGCGGGATTCGCTTCAGCCCGGCGCCCTGACGCCCTCCATGGCGTTTGGGCCCGACTTCGTACTCTCGTTGGAAGGAGTGACCTGCTCGCGCCTGTAATGTAGCCGAGGCGGCGCTATTGGCAGTTCCCGCCCAAGGCCTTCATGGCGATATGGCCGACGATGAGGTGTACGTCTTCGGCGAACTGCATGTCACGCACATTGGCATGGACTACATGTTTGACATGCGTTTCGAGCATGCCGCCGGGATACCCGCAAAAGCCGACCGTTTCCGCACCAACCGCGTTCGCGTAGTCGATCGCGCGCAGGATGTTTTCGGAGTTGCCGCTGCCCGAGATGCCGATCACCACATCGCCCGGCCGAATGAAATTCTTCAGTTGTTCGACGAAAACGTCATCGTATCCGACATCGTTGGCGTACGCGAGAACGCCGGCATCATTGTCGTTGAGGCAAATCACTTTGAACCGCTTGTCCCTGCCGTAGCTTGCGCCTTTCACGAGGTCGCCCGTGATGTGCGATGCGTTGGCGCCCGAGCCGCCATTGCCGAATATGAAGATCTGCCTTCCCTCCTCGCGCGCCTTGTCGAGCAGTTGTAAAAAACGGTCAATCTGGCCCGTATCAAGGTTAGCGAGTACGCCGGCCAATCCGGAAAGGTACGCGGTAACATCAGCGATGTACGACATGGAACTCATCCTTCTTCGCTGCGACTCGGGACTTTGGGCGATTTTACCAAATCCATCCGGGCGCTTTCAGGAAGGCCAAAGCCCTTCCGCGAAAGATCGCGATTCCGAAAACAGGCACTCGCCTATCGACTCGCTCCGGCTTCCGGGGGCACCAGCGGCATCAGCCGAACGGTGTGATCGACAAGGTCAAGTTGCTGGCGTACGGCCGGCCATTCCGTCTTCCGGATTTGCTGAAGAACGGAATCGGTTTCGTCCAATCGCAGCCCCATCCACCGCAGCACTTGGGTCACGCGATCCTCGAGGACAAACTCGTGCGCGTCCACGTAAATGCCGAGTCCAATGCGGGATCGTGTGACAGCCGGGCACGCCCAGATCCCGTCGATGATGGTAACGGGCGCGCCGGGATCGATCGGAAGCACGCTCTGCAGATTCGGTATGGGCTCACCCGACAAAATCGATTCCACTATCGCTTCGTATGCGAACGGCTGGGCCACGCGAGGGGGGTCGTCGGGCGAGAAGCGGTTCCATTGATCCGCGAGCACGTGGTTGGCCTTCAAGCCGCGGCGCGCCAACGCGCGAACAAGCGCGTGGGCGAACGTCGTCTTGCCTGCGGCCTGCGGCCCGCAGACAGCCACCAGGAATGGCAGCGTCAATTCCTGATGCGACACACGATCAAGAATCTCCTTTGCAACGTCCTCTGCCTCGGGCAGCCCGTATACTGCGAACCGCGCCGCCTCCAACGGCCCCGCGAACATGAGGACGGGTTGGACTCCGGTGCAGTCGCGGCAGCCGCGACCGGTCCGCACACCGTAGGCCCAGATGCTGGCGCCGCGCGCCGCGACAATGTCACGCTGAGAGTCCCCTATGAAGCAGGACTCGGCCATGTCGATAGGAAGCTCGCGCGCCGCACGAAGGATCATGCCCGGCTTGGGCTTTCGGCAGTCGCACAGGATTTTCAGTTCGGATACTTCTCCCGGAAACCCTTGCTCGGGGTGGTGGGGGCAATGATAAATGCGGTCGAGCTTCGCCCCTTCCTGTCCCAGCAAGGTCTCAAGTTTGGCAAAAATGCGCTCAAGGTACTTGGGAGTGATAAACCCCTTCGCGACAGCGGCTTGGTTTGTGGCCACAATCGCGAGATGCCCCGCATCGTTGATCGCCCTCACCGCAGCGGCGGCTTCGTGCAAAAGCTCGAGCTCATCGAGATGAGTGATGCCGCGCCCGCCGACTTCACGATTCAATACGCCGTCTCGATCGAGAAACACCGCCGGGCGCTTTCGTTCGGCGTTCATGCGTTCCATCAGGCCGGACTGAATGTCCCGCTCGACCTGTGCCAAGCGTTCGGGCGAACCGACATCGCGCAGGTACTCGGGCGTGTTGTAGACGAACACCGGCTCGCCCGCCGCGATCATCCGGGGGAAAACGTCGTTGTTCAGGTCCTGCTGCTGATCCGCTTCAATGAAACGAAACACGTGCGGCGTGAGGCAGTACACGGATCCGATAACCAAGTTGCGATAGAAGCCGGGCGGCCGCTGTTTGCGGGGCATCACCGCGATCAGACGCCCCTCTTCATTCACAGCCACAAGATCGGAATCGTGGGGATGATCATTGGGATGCACCACCAGCGTCGCCGAAGCGGCCGTATCCAGATGGTGCGCCACGAGGTTGCGCAGGTTCATCTCCACGGCGATGTCTGCGCACAAGAAAAAGAAGTCGTCGTCTCCGAGGCGTTCGCGCGCCGCAGGCAGTCCACCCGCGGTCCCAAGCGGCCTCGGCTCGACGAAAACCTGGACCCGAAGGCCCAGTCGGTCTGCTTCTTCCGTCACAGCGGGGACCAATTTCTCGGACAGGTGTCCCGCCAGCACGAAGATTTCGCGGACTCCATATCGGTGCAGCAGGCGAAGCTGTCGAAATAGGATGGGCACACCGGCGACCGGCGCGAGTGCTTTGGGCAGGTCGTCCCCGATGACCGACCGAAGCCGGGTCCCGAATCCCCCTGCGGCTATCACTGCTTTTGTCGTCATACAAAAAAAGTTGGAGCACAACTCCGAACGAATCGGCACAACCGCCGCACACAGCGCGGCCCTGATCCACCCCACCCTCACTCGGATGCATTGGGCGGGAAGCGTACTGTAGTCCGGCGTCGCTTGGCAACACATACCTGCGGGAGTTTTCGCTATACAGCGAAAACGCGGGAAAACACGGTGGAACCCCGAACGCATTGGCAACCAGTCGAAGGCGGGCGTCTTGAATGCTCCGCCAATGGCCGCTACTCTACGGACTTGCACCGTGGTGGACGCGCGAATGGAGTAGGGCCCGATTCGTGGCATCGTAAGGATTATTCATGTGAAATCAGATCGGCGTACTTTCTTAAAGGCATCGCTCGCCGTTGCGGGCATGGGAGCATTGAGTATGGGCGCAAACGCGGCGGAGGGGCAGTCAAAGAGTCGATTCCCGAAGGCGGTGATTTGGGGGATGCTGCCGGACGGGCTTTCGGATGCGGAAAAGGTCGGACTCGCGAGGGACTGCGGATTCGCCGGCATTGAGATGCCGCCGTTGAAAGACCATGATCATGCGGGCGAGTTGGGCGGGATCGCGAAAGAAGCC
>BTUX01000115.1:0-13625 GCA_045863315.1 Candidatus Hydrogenedentota bacterium
TACCTGGGTCCCGACGGATTGCACGAAGAACGGCCTGTTGACCCCGCGAGTCGCATGTATTTCTTCGACCCAGCGAATCCCTGTCCCACGGTAGGCGGGGCAAATCTGACGATACCGTCGGGTCCCTACGATCAACGAAGCCTGACCGAGCGTCCGGACGTGCTGGTATTCCTGGGCGAGACGCTCCAGGCACCGCTCGAGGTGACAGGGCGCGTCGTGGTAAAGCTGTTTGTATCCACAGACGCCCCGGATACGGACTTCACCGCCAAACTGGTCGATGTGTACCCTCCCGGTGATGACAGGCAGATTCTTGTGACCGATTCGATCCGGCGTCTCAAGTTCCGCAACGGATACCAAAGCGCGGCTCCGCCGCTTGCCGAGGGGGAAGTGGTATCGCTCGAAATCGACCTTGGCCACATCAGTTGGATATTCAACACGGGGCACCGGCTCGGCCTGCATATTTCTAGCAGCAACTATCCGCGGTTTGAGGTCAATCCGAATACCGGCGACGACGTGCCCATCGAGGGCAGGCGACGGACTGCCAAGAACTCCGTGCACTGGGGCGGCGAATACCGCAGTGTATTGTTGCTCCCTACCCGCGACCCCGATCGAGACACCGACGGCGACGGGATCACCGACGAGGTCGAATGGAATCGGGGTACGTACGCCATGACCGGCCCGGAGGACGGACAAAGGGGGACATGACCGAGTCGTTTCAGCCGGCCGATCCGAATTACCGCGAGAATGTCGACTCCATTTTCAGTCGCGCGGTGTTTACTCGGGAACTCGGTATTGAACTGCTCGGATTCGGGGCGGGTTGGTGCGAGACCTCTCTGAAACTGCAATCACGCCGCCTACAGCAAAACGGATTCGCGCATGTACCACGAGGGATTAACGACCGCATTTCAAGGGTAACGTCGAATTCGTGAAAAATTCTCCCTACAACAACTCGAATTACTTTCCCGCCACGAGGGTGTCGGCGGAAACTTTCGGAAGCGTGTTGCCCACCATGCCGGCAGGATGCATACAGCCAGAACCCGCGCCTGACCCTTGCCCGAGGCTGGTGAAGTGGCCAGAAGTCTATCGCTCGAACGTCGAAGCGGCCTCTCCAAGGCCAAGCGTAAGGAAGGTTGACCCTTCAGTTCGTCTGCTCCACCGTGGCAGAACGGGTTGGACGCAGAATCCACGACTGGCCGTAGACAAGGCGACCCAAGCTGTAGCGCTTGGGGAAACGCACGACGTGGTCCACTTGATAGCCTTTGACGGTGGTAAGCCACCACTTCTGAAATCGAGACGAAGTCTTCACATAGCCTGGTTTGAGCAGGGCTTGGGAGTCAAGCATCTTCACACGGCCTCCTTCCCCGAAAACCTCGAATCTGCGTACTTATTATACCGCGAAACGGGGAAAACGATAAGAGAGACAGGAAACGCGGATTCATCGAGAACCCACTCCGAACGTCAGCAGGAGTCATGCGGCACGGCCCTATCCCGGATTTTTCACACCCGCGGGCGATGAAGGATATAACTTCTTGCGGCACATACCTTTATGCAGCGACGGGGAAAACGGGCTGTTGGTGTGAAAAATCCTCACCCGATTGACTTCTATGCTGTCTCCTGAGCATTTCTCACCAGTCGCTCCCGTCTTGGGGAGCGACTGGTGAGAAATGCGGGCTATGGCCCTAGAAATCTCGAAATTCGAAGTCGACCCAATGCAAGGATCAGTGGTTAAATTACTATAAATCAATCACTTATATCGCTATCTCGGTTCCTCTTCATCCGCTGGGGATTCCACGGGAAAGTTGGACTTCCGCCTTTGACGAATCGCCTGACGGAGCAGAAACTCGATTTGCGCGTTCAGGCTGCGAAGGTCATCCTTCGCCCAGCGGTTCAATTCATCGACGAGCTCGGGAGACAGGCGCAGCAGCACTTGTTTGCGCTCGGCCACGACCTCGAAGTCCTACGTGTAAAGGGTGCCTGCATTCACAACCGGCTGCGCAGGTTGATGCGCGCATAACACCACCAGAAGGTTGCTGACCATCGCGGCCTTGCGTTCTTCATCCAAGTCCACGCGCTTCGAACGTTCCAAGTGGTCAAGGGCCATCTCCACCATACCAACGGCACCTTCAACGATTCGGCTCCGTGCGGCCACGACAGCCTCGGCCTGCTGCCGTTGCAGCATCGCCCCGGCAATCTCGGGGGCGTAAGCCAAATGGTTCAGCCGTGCTTCTTCGATAAGAACTCCGGCTTTTGCGACGCGCTCCTGAACCTCATTCTGGAGGGCGGAATTGACCTCATTGGGGCTTCCCCGAAGGGACAATGTGTCGGTATCGAATGTGTCATATGGATATGACATAGCCAGATGCCGCAACGCGGACTCGCTTTGTATGTTCACGTACTGTTCGTAGTGTTCCACATCGAACACTGCTTTAGCTGTGTCCGCGACCCGCCATACAACCACGGTCGAGATTTCTATTGGATTGCCCCTGAGATCATTCACTTTGACCTTGGCACCGTCCAAGTTATGCCACCGGAGCGAGACTTTCACCTTCTTGTACAGTGGATTCGCCCAATTGAAGCCGGTCGTCTTGACGGTGCCTTTATAGGCTCCAAAAAGGATAAGCACAGCCGATACGTTTGGCTGCAATGTAAAGAATCCACCACACAGAAAAATGAGAAAAGCTTCCAGGAGAATCCAACCAATCATGCTCCCAGGAGTTTGGCGCCCCGCAGAGATATTTCGAATGACCACGAGTGCCACGACCACGGTGGCGGGCAGGAGAACGGCAAGTGCGAGCCATCCGTTGATGACGGTTCGGGATTGTTCTCGTGTGTCCATGAGTAGCTCTCCTTATCTTTTTGATATCAAAATGATATCACATATCCCAGATTGTTGCAAGGGGTCGAAGCGGGAAAGTGCAAGGGCGGGACAATCGATGGACCACGACGGCATCAAAAGATGCGTAAAGGAGGAAAGGCCGTCGAGTTTGGGTTGCGATGGGACTGGACGCTACGGTGACACGTTAGCGTTCCGGGTTCGTCGATTTGCAGAAGCCTCGGGAATCAGTAGACTGATGTCCGTCACCCGGGGTGCGGAAGTGGGAAAGTTCCGACAAATAGGCGTCATGGCATTGCTGGCGGTCGCGAACGCAGGGGCGGACGATGCCCTGAATGATCGCTTCGGGCTGGTGCATTCGACGCCGGAGTTTTGTCACGAACTGGGGACCGCATGGAGCCGCTTCGATTTCGCGTGGTCGGGGATTGAGCGAGAGGAGGGCGAATTCGATTTCAGCGAACTGTCGGCGCAGGTGGACCGATACGTTGAACAGGGCGTGAAAATCCTGCCGATTCTCGATTACAACCCCGCATGGAATCCCGAGGTGTCCCCCGCCGATCCCGAGACGCTTGTACTCTGGTCAAGGTATGTCGCGAGGACGGTGAGACAATTCGGCGACAGACTCGAGTATTGGCAGGTTTGGAACGAACCCAATATAGGCTTCTGGAAGCCTCGGCCCGATGCGCGCGCGTACGCGGAGTTGTTGAAGATTTCGTATGCGGCCGCCAAGTCAGTGAACCCCAATGTCAAAGTACTCGGCTTCAATTGTTCCGACATCGACTTGAAGTTTACCGAGGAGGTGATTCGATACGGGGGGCTTTCGTACTGCGATGTAATTGCGTTTCAACCCTATCGAATCGCCCCTGAAGTCGGTCACCTTGAAGACATGAAAAAGCTTCGCGCCCTGCTGGACCGGCACGGCGCGTCCAACAAGCCCATCTGGTTTACCGAGATGGGCTGGGCGTCGGAACATTTCCCGTTTTCCGACGCGGCAAGCCTGTCGGCCGAGCGGCCGGGTCGCCGTCAGGCGGCGTTTCTGGTGCGGTACATGACGCTCATAACGGCGGCGGGTGTGGAAAAGGCGTTTTGGTTTGCGCAGTCCGCGGGCAGCCATGGATTGGTGGACGAAGCCGGACGGAAGCGTCCCGCCTTCTACGCCTACAAGCATTTCATCGATACGGCCGGAGACTTCGAGGAAGTGCGCGAAATTACGGCGCCCGGCGCCAATGGCATATACGCGTATCTCTTTCGGTGCCCGGATCGGGTGATCGGGATCGCCTGGTCGGCCGCCGGGACATCGCCGCTGCAAATTCCCGGGCTGTCCCATGCGCGCGAACTTCGCGACATGCTGGGCAACACGATATCCCGTGACGGCCGAAAAGAATTCATCGTGTCCGAGGAGCCGACCTACTTTATATTTGACGCAGCACCCGACCGCTTGGCGGCTGCCGCTTCCCTACGGGTATCTGACGGACGGATCTGGTTGGCCCCGGGCGAATCACGGGACTTGACGCTCCGATGGGTGCCGTTCGGAGGAATGAACGTCGGGCCGGTGACGTGTCGATTGAAGTCCGATGGATACATTCAAATTTCGAGCAGCAAAGTCCAATTGCCGATGGCAGTCGAGACGGTGGTGCGCATTCATGCGGACGAAAACGCGGGTCCGTCATCCCGAATTCTGACCGTATCCACGGAGGGCATCGAGAAACAAATCGAGATTGCGATTACACCCAAAACACTTTGGTCGTACCAGGGAGCGAGCGCCGGCTACCTTACGCCGGCCGTGATGCGTGACTTGAGTGGCCAACCCCTGATACTGGCGGGCTCCTTCGACGCGGGGGAAGTGGTCTGCCTGAATGCGCAGGGCCAAGAGATGTGGCGTTACACGGATGAGGCGCCCGTCCACGGCACGCCATCCATCGGAAACGTCCACCCTGATCCCGGGACCGAAGTGGTGATTGCGCTACCCAAGCTGAATGTGATCGCGGTCCTTTCGGAAACGGGACAGCTGCTTTGGCGGTTGCAATGGTCGGGTCCGATACCGGCGGATTCCCCCCAATGGCACTGGACGCAACCCGCCGTGGCCGACTTCGACGGCGATGGTCTTTGCGACATCGTGTATGCGGACGCGAACGGTATGGTCCGGCGAATAGGAGGAGACCGGCGAGAACACTGGGTACGTTCCGTATCGACCGCCCCTTGTGACCTGCCGGTGTGCGTGGCTGACGTGCTGGGCGACGCCGCCCTCGAAATTCTCGTGGCGGACCGCCGCGGTTCGCTGCGGATTCTGTCGCCCGACGGGGAAATTCTTCGCCGGGACGTGCTGGATGATAAACTCACGACAGGAGCCATGTACGGCAGCTTTCGACCGGGCGGCCCTCCGTTCGCGTTCGTAGGCACGGGAAGCGAGCAACTCGTTGCGGTTCCACCGCGGGTGTTCGAGAACGGCCGACTGATTCTTGGGGGGTTGATGGATTTGGGTACGGGGGTAGAATTGGTTGATCTTACTGGGGACGGCGAAAACGAACTCATTGCGACGACTCGGAATCACGAGGTCCGGGCCTACTCCGCCTCGGGCGAACAAATAGGCCACGCCCGCCTCGGCGCGCAAGTGCGATCGAAACCCGTGGCCGGCGACGTGGACGGCGATGGTCGAGCCGACCTGCTCGTCGGTTCCGCCGACCACCTCTTGTACTGCATCGGGGACCAAGACTGGACCTATGACGCAGGCGACCGAATCGATGGCGCTCCGGCGTTGGTGGACCTAAACGGGGATGGAGCGCTCGAAATAGTTTTGCCGGTGCGCGGAGGGAGGATTGTCGCGCTCAGCACAGGGTAGCCGGCCCCGCCGCTCCGCCTCCGGCAATAGGCGCGACAGGGGGATACAAATCGCCCGGGAGAACACGTGTGGGTAATCGTAGTGAGAAAAGCCCCCAGGCACGACTTACTTTGCCCGGCAGCCCCGTGGCGGCGGCCTCCCATATGGGCTGTACGACGTCGCACCCCTCGACCTTCTTGCGCGAGACGAATTCGGACGGGACAACTGGAAATGTCCGGTGAGAAGTAAGAAAACGAAGTTCAATCGAGTCGCCTTGAGTCTTGAAGACGCGGCCGGGGCAGAATACGTGGACGCCGTAGCCAAAGCGCGGGCGGGCTTGATGGGAAAAGATGCGCGGGAGTATTTGAGAATCGCGCGAACTCGGATCGATTTCTTCCCCCCGGCGTTTCAGGCCCAAATCCTTGATCTTCTACCCCGTATCGGGACGCGACTCACAGCCGGATTGAAAGCTTCGGCCCGGGGTGCGAGCACTCGGGCGTTCCTCTTGATTTCGCGTACAGAGGAAGCCCCGTTATCAGGACGGGGACCATTCCGCGTGGCCGAAAACGGGACCCTCTACTTCATTGCCAAGAGCGAGCATTACCATGCGCCGCTTGGGCACGGGTTTCCCGGATATGAGTTGGTGAATCGCGCGCGCGCCCTGGGGATTCCCAACGCGACGAACAACAACACTCGGGGCCACATCACGCGACTGCTGGAGGAGGAACTGGTCCGCAGGGCGGCGGGGATTGGGCGGGATGAACGAATTCGACTTGATCGGCGGTTGGCCTCCGGCCGAGCGGGCATGCTTAACCGCGTCTTGAATCTCGAGACGGGGAGCCTCGCGGCGGAAGCGGCGCTGAAGATGCTGCTCGCCCGGTTCTACCGCCACCAAGCCGATTCACCGAAACCGAAATACGAGGGACGCGTACCCGTCGTCGTCGTCATGGGCGATTATGCGGGGGGCGTACGCGCTAACTATCACGGCACCACGGTTCTTGCACAGGTCATGCGTGGATTGTGGGGCGCCCTCAGGGAGGGACTCGACAGTCACAACGAGTTCGTCGTGCGCGGAGTGCGTCCAAACCATCGCGTTGAACTCGAGTGGGTGTTTGACGAGTTCGAGAAGTCTCCCTACAAGATTGCCGGCTTCGTCCATGAATTTGTGCTGATGAACTACGGCGCAGTTCGGCTTGACGAGCGGTTCGTGAAGACCGCGTATGCCCTCTGCACGAAGCACGACGTTCCCGTCGTCGCTGACGAAATCCAGACCGGTGTATGGAGCCCCCGCACCTTCATGTTCCATGAGTACGGCGTGCGGCCCACGATTGTCACGGTAGGAAAGGGTTTTCCCGGGGGCGAGTATCCTGCCTCGCGAATCCTGTTCGGCGCCGAACTGGACACCTTACCGCAGTTCGGTTCGCTGGTTACGAACGGGCAGGAGGAATTGTCGTCGCTTGCGTACCTGATAACCATGCGTTGGACCGAGGCCAACGCAGACGTCACAGCCGCCGTGGGAAACTACTACGAGGAACGCCTGCGGGAGTTAAGTATACGGCACGCGCAGATTATACGTGCGGTCGAAGGCCGGCGGCATCTGGCGGGTATCCATTTTCACCGTTCCAAAGCAGCCAAGACGTTTGCGGCCTCCTGCACCGCCGCGGGCTTGGATATCAGCGTTTCGCCGCCGAAACCCGGTTGCCCTCCGGCGGTCCTGACGAAACTGCCGCTAATCGCGGGGTACGAGGCCATTGACGCGGTTCTCGACCGTATGGAACAAGCCGTTCGCACTTGCTGAGGGTCAGAGCGCCCCGGTTCGATTCAACTTAAACGGTGATCTGCCTTCACTTCCGAAGTCGGCGGGAATCACTCCAATTTCACGACTTCGCGAGTGACCGAATCGCCGTACCGGCGAAGGACGGTCACGGATTGCACACTGTTTGCCAACAAATAGCGTCTGGCTTCTTCGATTCCCGCGCCGACGAGTTCCGGGCCGTGGCTGTCGTCACCGAAGCAGAACGGTATTCCCATTTCCCGGGCGCGCTCAACCAGCCACGGCGCAGGGTACGGGCAGCCAAGTCCCTTTCTCCAGCCGGCGGTATTCAGATCGAGAATACAGCCGTGCGCTTTCGCCGCTTCCAGCGCGGCAACCGCAGCGTCGCGAATGGAGGGCGTATCGAGCGGACCCAGCGTGTGACCGTTCTTGCGAATAAGATCGAGATGAGCAACTACTTCCGGTCTCAGCGCATCGATCATCTCGGCGACGGACTCATAATACGCGATCGCAAGCGCCTCCAGACCGCCGCAAACCCGGAGAACGTCTTGGAATTCTTCCATCGAACTGTCAATCGAAATGTCATGCAGGTAGTGGACCGAACCGACCATGTAATCAAAACCAAAGCGTTCGCGATACCCCAGCATGATTTCTGTATACCGGTCATGCGGCACGACTTCGATTTCGTATCCGCGCAGGACCGTAATCCGATCCGCGTACTCGTCTGCGAGTTTGAAGATCGCCTCACCATAGGACTCGAAGTCAGTCACAATCTTCTCGACGGTCCAGCCCAGTTCGCGTTCGTTGGCGTACAGGTAGTGTTCGCCGAGTCGTGGTGCGTGTTCGCTGATCCCGTATGTTGAAAACCCTTTCGCAATGGCGGATTCAATCACTTCCCGTAGCGTGCCGGAGGCGTGATCGCAATACTGACCGGAATGTCCCCCGTGAAGAGAGACTTTCCACGGTGTCGAACTTCCAAACAGCATACTGTACGGACTCCCAGTCCAGCGGCTCTGAGTTGCTTCGTCGTCGACTGCTCAGTCGGTTACGGTCTTGCGTTCGTCTACAGTCCATAAAAGCAGGCCGCCGAGAGCGAAGAGAACGATTAGACTGAACACACCTTTTCGGGTGTCCCCCAAGGCCCAGCCGATGCCGCCCACCATGACGGGGCCAAGTATCGCGGCGAACTTGCCGAAGATGTCATAAAAACCGAAGAACTGCGCGGAGCGATTCGGTGGGACGAGTTTGCCGAACATCGAGCGACTAAGGGATTGGATGCCACCTTGGGCGAAGGCCACAAGCATGGCGAGAGTCCAGAAGTGAATGGGATGACTGATGAAGTATGCCAGCGTAGTGACGAGGAAGTAGACGCCGATGCCGACCAGTACCATGCGTTTGGCGCCGGCGACCTTCGCGAGCCAACCGAAGAGAATCGCACACGGAAACGCGACGATCTGCGTGACCAGAAGAATGACCAAGAGTTGGCTCTGGTCGATGCCGATATCCATCCCGAACGCGACGGCCATCTTGTAGATGGTGTGGACACCGTCAATGTAGAGAAAATACGCGAGTAGAAAGATAAACAGCGTCTTGTATTTGGGAATTTCCCGCAGGGTCCGGACAAGCCGGGCAAGGCTTTCCGCGATGGGATTCTCGCTCGGGGGCACGGAATGGATCTGTCTGACGTTTCGCAGCATGGGAACGGAGAGCATGAACCACCATAGGGCGGTAATGAGGAAGGCGAGGCGGGTAGGCGTCAACGACGAGTCGAACTTGAATGTTTCATATTGGCTAATCAGAAGCATGCAGACAAGATACGGAATCGTGCTCGCAAAGTAGCCCCATGCAAAGCCATTCGCGGATACCCAGTCCATGCGGTCGCGTTCGGCCACATCGACCAGAAATGAATCGTAGAATACGACCGCCCCATAAAAGCCAATAGTCGAGAGCCCGAAAATCATGAGGCACAGAAACCACATCCCTTCGCCGACTAGGACAAGCGAGGCCGTTGACACAACGCCGACACATAAGAACGTCGTGAAGAGCCGTTTCTTGTAGCCCTGGTGGTCCGCAAGGGCGCCCAGAATCGGCGACATCACCGCCACGAACAGCATGGCCACGGTATTGCCGACCCCCCAGTAAAACGTGGAGAGTTCGGGTTCCATGCCTTTCGCGGCGTAGGACTTGAAGAATATGGGCAGGATCGTCGTGGTGACGATCAGCGTCTGCGCCGAGTTGGCACAGTCGTAGAGAATCCAGCTTCGTTCCGCTTTGGTCACAAGGAGTTCCTTTGTCGAAGTCGCGTAATGGTGGCGGCTTGGGGTCGGCGGAGTCAAGGGGGTAGGGCTAGGGTGCGTTTCCTGTGTACGCAGTCTCGGATTTGCCCGGATTCCTCACGTTCGTTCGGAATGACATCAGGGGGGTTGATATGCCGTGTTAATGCACGCCTTGCCGATGCGCGCCGTATCGATACGTGCTGGACCGATATGTGCCGTGTCGGTACCTGTGGCGTCGATACGCGCTGCATCGATACGGGTTGCGCTTGCTGGCCCGTTTGCACCACAGAGGTTAGACCGGTGGTTGTTTGGCCGCGTGTCGGTGTGGGCACGCGTTTGCTGGTTCGGTGTTTGATGACTCCATTTTTGTTGACTCCGCTGCGTTGGCATGCAAAACTCTGGACTTGGGCGTTTCAACCGATGAAGGGTGGTTTCATGCTGAGTCTACTTGTGCTTTCATCGATAGTGGTGGCGGCGGAAGACGTCGTCGTTGGGGACGTGGAGACGGTTGCCGAGGGCTTTGTCTTTACTGAAGGACCGGTGTGGCTGCCCTCAGGCGAATTGATCTTCAGCGATATTCCCGCGAACACCATCTTCAAAGCGGACAAGACCGTGTTTCGCAACCCGAGCGGCAATTCGAACGGACTCGCCGTGGACAAGCAGGGCCGGCTGATCGCGTGTGAACACGGCAACCGGCGGGTGTCCCGGACTGAGAAGGACGGCACGGTCATTAGTTTGGCGGAAACGTTCGAGGGCAAGAAACTCAATAGCCCGAACGATGCCGTGGTACGGTCGGACGGCGCGATATTCTTTACCGACCCGCCTTATGGGATTTCCGTAGAACAACAGGAACTGCCACACCAGGGCGTCTATATGATCGCAGCAGACGGAAGACTGAAGTTGCTGATATCCGACTTCAAAAGACCGAATGGAATCGGTTTGTCGCCGGATGAAAAGACGCTGTACGTAGCGGACACGGAGGGAAATCATATTCGCGCGTTCGACGTGGCCGAGGACGGAACGGTGACGAACGGACGCGTCTTCTGCGAGTTGCCGCATCCCGACGGAATGGCCGTCGACGTGCGCGGATATGTGTGGTGCACGGCCGAGGACGGCACGCGGGTATTCACGCCGAAAGGCGAGTGGGTGCATACCGTGGTGACTCCCCAAGGCCCCGCGAATTGCGGCTTCGGCGATCGAGACGGAAAGACGTTGTACATCACCGCTCGGAAGGGTTTGTACAAAGTGCGCTGTGCGAATCCCGGATTGGGATTCGGCTCGAAGTAAGCGTTCGCGCGCCCGGCACTTATGCATAGTCGACGCGAGACCGCACGATGATGACCGTCGCTTCGACGCTGGCGGTGTTGGCCTGCGTAGCGGCCGGCCTCTCGCCCATCTCGGCCGCAAAGGGCCCTTACTTCTTCTGCGACGAGCGGGTCGTCGCCGACCGCTGGGGCGTTGAGCGGTTCGTTGTTCAGCCCGTGCGGCACCCGGCGAACCCGCTGCTCACGCGCAAGTTCCCCTGGGAAGGGACGGGACCGCACATGGGCGGGACGGTCCTGTTCGATCCCGGGGACAAGAAGTTCAAGATGTGGTACTCGGTATGGAACAGACACTCCTACTATAACAACCTTCCCTTCTCCTACAACGTATGCTACGCCGAATCCGACGACGGCATCGCGTGGGTCCGGCCATTCCTCGGCGTGTTTGACTACGAGGGTTCGTCCGAGAACAACTGCATCAAACTCGGGACGGACAAGACTCAAAACATCGATGTAAGTCTAAATCCCCGTCCCGATGCGTTTCCCGGAAGCTTCATCGCGATTCACAATCAGAAGGGCGGTGTATTCGTCTCCACATCGGATGACGGATACACGTTTACACGATTGGTCGAGACACCAGCCATTGCGTATCACAGCGACACCCACAACAATTTGGTCTACGACGAGGTCCACGGCCGTTGGTTGCTTTATTGCCGGCCCGAACTCTACGCCGGCGACCACAAACGGCGCGTGTCGTTTCAAACAAGCGAGGACCACGCGCGATGGACACCGGAACGCACCATCCTGGTGCCGACCGAAACCGACAAGCCGGAGTTCTATGGAATGACCGTATTCCGCCGTGGCGATCTGTTCTTTGGGCTGCTGCAAGTGTACGACCGCGCGACAGGCCTGTTGTACCCGGAACTCCGGTGGAGCGGCGATGGCGAATATTGGACGTGCATCCCGACACATCCCCCATTCGTCCAACTGGGACCCGAGGGCGCATGGGATGCCGGAATGATTCTTCCGGCGGAGTCGCCCGTTGTGGTCGGCGACGAGATGCGATTCTACTACGGCGGATTCCCCCTCCCTCACGACTCCAAAGAGGAGAACGTCGCCGCGATCGGGCTGCTGACCGCCGAGCGTGACCGATTGATTGGTGTCCGTTCGATTTCCGATGAACCGGGATTCGTGTTGACACGTGCGTTCGATCCGCGTGGAAAAAGATTGCTGGTAAACGCGAAAATCCGGGGGGAACTTCGCGCCGAACTGCGCGGCGCGACAAACAAACCAATTGAGGGATGGTCGTTCGCCGAATGCAGTTCCATCACGGAATCTGGATTTGCCACGGAAATCAAATGGCAGGGAAAGTCAATCGGCGACTGCCCGGAGGAGGCTGTGGTCACCTGCTTTCAACTTCGCGGCGCCGAGTTATTCACTCTGGAATTTGCGGGCTGATATCGATTCCGGCCGCCTTAGCGAATCACTGCCCTTTCGACTCTCTCGTCCTCGACCTGGATTCCTTTGTCTATCGCCGTTTCAGCGGCGGTCGGTAAGGCAAGTCTCGCGACAACAGGCAGGTGGTCGGACGCGACCTTCGCCTGTTCAGTTGCGACGACCGACGCATCCAGCACCGTAATCTCGGGGGAGATCAGGATGAAATCAATCCGCCGCTGGGAGCCGACGAGGGTGGTCAAAGTGGACTCGAGGTCCTGCTGGAAGACTTCGAGGAATCGCCCCGTAAGAAGCCTCATTGCCGGGCCGGTAATGCGTTCGTTGAAATCTCCGGCTAGGATGACCGCGGCCCCTTTCTTTACGTTGTCGCTAATGGCGGCGGTTTGCTTAAGACGCGCTTCCTGGATCAGATCGAGATGGGTATTGAAAACGTCGACCAGCCGGCCCTCTACGCGAAGACGGGTGCGCAGGCACCCCCTGCGCTCTCCCCCCTCTACGTACGGCAAGGGGATATTCTCTGATTCCACAATTTCGTATCGGCTCAGGGTCGCATTGCCGTAATCCCCCCCTTGGTATTTGAGATTCGCACCGAAAACGACGTGCATTCCGAGCAGCTTGGCCAGCTCCGCGGGCATATCAATCCGGCCTGTCCGCTCGCATCCCTTGTCCAATTCCTGCAAGCACACAACGTCGGGGTGAGACGAACGGATCAGCTCGGCGATTCGTCGAAGATCAACCCGACCGTCCCCGCCTTCGCCGTGGTGGACGTTGTAAGTCATCACCGTTAACGCCGAATCGGCGTTGACTGAAGAAATCAGACCAGCCACAAAAATCGCAATCCGCAATGGCATGGAGGGACTCTCCCGGCGTCCTCCGCTCAGTGTACCACGGTGCACACAGGAGGTTCCCTTGCTTTGGCTCGAGCACCCCGACCTAAGGCAACGCATAAAGCGCAACGTATTTTATATCAATATCTTACAAAAGCTCTGCGTGGTCAACTCCGCACGCTGTGCAGTCGGCTGACCAATTTGGACTCGCGTGCTCGACGGCCTCCAAGGTGTAACGGAATGACGCTTTCTAGGTATGTTCAGTATCCGCGTCATGTCCGATGAGGGAATGACAGGGGGTACCATATATTGATTGCAGTTTGGAAAATGATGGTGTATACTGCGTTCGTCGCGCTTGGTTTTAGCGTGGGGAAGCGGAT
>BTUX01000116.1:0-13461 GCA_045863315.1 Candidatus Hydrogenedentota bacterium
GCGGCCGTGAGGTCAGCGTCGGCGGCGAGGCGAGACGGCAAGAATGTCGTGTCGCAAACGATTGAACTGGTGCCGGAGAAGTCCGGCGAGTTCCAGACGCCCGTCATCGAGATCGCGTATCAGCGCCCCGAGGACGTAAAACAACCGGAGGAGCCAGAATCCCCCATGCACCCCACAGGTCCTGACGCTATCCCCAGGCTCAGGGCCGACCAGTTCCCTCTCCTGGTGCAACCCCACACAACCCCTGCCTGGCCTTCCGGTGTTCTCGGGGCGCTTTTCGTATTTGCGGCGGCGACGGGGATCGCCGGCTGGGCGTACCACCGAAGACGGTCGGCGGAGCACGGTGCGGCGACGTAACAGGTTCTCGATATGGTACCATCCAGCAGCGTCGAGGGTGTGAGGCAACAGAAGCAAGGGTAACGCTGTATGAATGTATCGGTCGAGGCCATCCGTCGGAACGTCGAAGCGCAGTCGTCGTTTGTGGGCCGACTGCGCAAAGAGATTGCCCGGGTCATTGTGGGGCAGCAGTACATGGTGGATCGGCTGTTGATCGGGATACTGGCAAACGGTCACGTGCTGATCGAGGGTGTTCCGGGGCTTGCCAAGACCACGGCAGTCAAGACGCTGGCGCGGGCGATGCAGTGTCAATTCAATCGGATACAATTTACGCCGGACTTATTGCCGGCCGACTTGATAGGCACCTTGGTGTACAGTCCGAAGGACGGGGAATTCTCGACGAAGAAAGGGCCGATTTTCGGGAACATCATTCTGGCGGACGAGATCAACCGTGCGCCGGCCAAGGTGCAGAGCGCCCTGCTGGAAGCCATGCAAGAACGGCAAGTTACGATTGGCGAGAAGACGTATAAGCTGGACGAACCCTTCATGGTGCTCGCCACCCAGAACCCCATTGAACAGGAAGGGACCTATCCCCTGCCTGAGGCGCAGGTGGACCGGTTCATGCTCAAGCTGCGAGTGACTTATCCCTCGAAGGCCGAGGAGCGGGAAATCATGGACCGCGTGGACGTGCTGCGCGAGGCGCGGGTGGATACGGTGGTGACCCGCCACGAAATCATCCATGCGCGGGAAGTGGTGAATGAAATCTATGTCGACGACAAGGCGAAAAACTACATCGTCGATATTGTTCACGCGACGCGCCAGCCCGAGCAGTTCGGACTGCAAATCAAGCATCTCATCGAATACGGCGCTTCTCCTCGCGCCACGATCTATCTTCAGCAGGCGGCCCGCGCCCAGGCATTTCTTCAGGGAGAAGGCAATGTATTCCCCAACGACGTGAAGCAGGTGGCGATGGACGTGCTGCGACACCGCATCATCGTGACCTATGAAGCCGAGGCCGAAAACAAGGCAAGTGAAGACATTATCCGGATGATTTTGGATACGGTGCCCGTTCCGTGAGGGAGGCGAAGCGGACCATGCGCACAAACCACCGGATGTGTAGCGGCGAGCCGGGCATGAACCTGCCCGCTCACCGACGCCGGCACGTCCCCGAATGGCGGAATGCCATGCCATGATACCGCAGGAAGTCATGCAGGAGATTCGGCGGATTCAAATCCGTACGAACCACGTGGTGAGCGACATTCTCACCGGCCAGTATGAAAGCGTATTCAAGGGCCAGGGAATGGAGTTCAAGGAAGTGCGCGAATACGTGCCGGGAGACGAAATCCGCCAGATCGACTGGAACGTCACCGCGCGCACCGGCGTACCCCACGTGAAACTGCTGGCGGAAGAGCGGGAACTGACGGTGATGCTGCTGGTGGACGCGAGCGGTTCGGGCCAGTTCGGCAGTGTGAACCGGTTCAAGAACGAACTCGCCGCGGAGTTGTGCGCGGTACTGGCGATCTCGGCGATCAAGAACAACGACAAAGTCGGGCTCATCATATTCACGGATACGATCGAGTTGTTTGTACCGCCGAGCAAGGGACGCCGACACGTGCTGCGGGTGATCCGCGAGGTCTTGTACTTCAATCCCAAAGGCAAGGCGACGAACATCCCCGGCGTGTTGCACTTTCTGAACGGAGTTACCAGGCGGCGGTCGGTGACGTTTCTGGTGTCGGATTTCATGGCGCAGGATTACGAAACGGCGCTCCGGATTGCGAACAAGCGGCACGACGTAATCGCCGTGGTGGTGACCGACCCGCGTGAAGAAGTGCTGCCGAATGTGGGGCTGGTGTGCGTGCGGGACGCCGAGACCGGCGAGGAAGTGTTAGTCGACACCGCCAGTCAGGCCGTGAGAAGGGATTATCAGTCCGCGGCCGTTTCGCGCGCGAAGGAACGCGAACAGATTTTTAGACGCAGCCGGGTAGACGCGATTCACGTGCGGACGGACCGCCCGTATGTCGAGGAGATTTACCGCTTTTTCCGGATGCGCGAGAAGCGGTATGCGTAGCAGGTGCTAGGTTGTGCGTGCAGTAGCGGCAATACTGTGTGTGGCGTACGCGGTCGCGGCCGACGAAGTAGATGTACAGGTCACGGTCGAGCCGCCCATATTTCCGTTTCATCGCCAGCCGCTGTTCACAATTGTCGCCACGGCGCCTGCGGACAGCGAAATTGAGATCGCGGCGATGGACGGCCGCTTTGGCGGCCTGAAGGTGTATGCCGGCCCCGCAGTCACTTCGGAATCGCTTGAGGACGGGCGCAAACGGGTTACCCACACCTACGTACTGGATGCGGACAGGGCTGGAATCTACCCCGTAGAAGCGGTCGAGGTGAAAGTGGACGGCGGGGAAACAATCGCCGTTCCCGCGCCGGGGATTGTTGCGCGCACGCTCACGCCGCAGGAGAAGGCGGAAGTGGAGCGGTTCGCGCCCGCGGCGGATCCTATCGATGTTCCGGCGGCGTTTTATCAGTATTGGCAGTTCTGGGCAGCCTGCGCGACCTTGGGGCTTCTGGCTGCGTGCATGGTGGCGATTCTATATTGGCGCCGTCACACGCCCAAGGGCCCCCGGCAAATCCAGACCCCTTGGGAAGTCGCTCTTGGCCGTTTGAAATCGTTGGAGGAACGGCGCCTTCCGGAGTCCGGAAAAATCCAGCCCTACTATGTCGAGCTGTCCGCAATTCTGCGGCATTATATTGAGGATCGGTTCCATATCCATGCGCCCGAACGCACTACGCCTGAATTTCTGGCCGAAGCGTCCGGGCGCGGCGTATTTACCGAGGACCAACAACAACTGCTCAGCCGCTTTCTCCGCCACAGCGATCGGGTGAAATTTGCGCAGCACCTGCCTACGACGGATGAAATGGAGTTGAGTTTCTTGGAAGTGAGGCGGTTCGTAATCGAAACAACACCTTCCCCTCCTCCAACGCAGGAGAGGGCGGCATGACGATTTCACCGTTAGTCGGGTCCCACGCGCTCATGCATCCGGCGTTTTTGCTGCTCTTGGTCCCGGTTGCGGTGTTGTTGGCATTTGAATGGTTCGCCAAGGCACCGGGCGCAGTGACGGTGTCGACCGGCCAAATCCTGTCCCGAATCCACAAGGGCCGCCGGACAGGCCTGCGCCGTTTGCCTGTGCTGCTTCGGGCCCTGGGTTTGGCGGCGCTCGTGGTAGCGCTTGCGCGTCCACTGCATGGACTGGCGCCGCAAAAGGACGAAGCGAACATCATCGACATCATGCTGTGCCTGGACGTATCAGGCAGTATGCGCGTGATGGATTTTGTGAACGCGGGCGACCGAATGACGCGGCTTGACGTAGCCAAGGTGGCGGTCCATCAATTCATCGATCAAAGGAAAGCCTATCCGAAGGACCGTTTCGGGTTAGATCGATTGGGGCTCATCCTGTACTCGAGATACGCATGGACGCAGACGCCATTGACGTTGGACTACGAGATACTTTCGCGGGATCTTCTCAACGCGGAGATTGACTTGAACCGAAACAAGCAAGGTACGGCGATCGGTTCAGCCATCGGCCTCGCCGTGAGCAAATTGCGGGGATCCGAGGCCAAGACGAAGGTGGCGGTGCTATTGACGGACGGACGAAACAACGCCGGGGAACTGGACCCGATCACCGCGGCACAGATTGCGAAGGAGTACAACATTCGAGTGTACACCATCGGAGCGGGTTCTTCCGACGCCGTGTTCGTGCCGGGCCAGGACGGGTTTGGAGGGTTCCTGGGGCACACAACGATGACGACGCTGCCGATCGACGAGGACATGTTGAAGAAGATTGCGGAGACGACCGGAGGCCGCTACTTCCGCGCAACGGATATGGCCTCGCTCGAGGGCGCCTACCGAGAAATCAATGAATTGGAAACCACCAAGGTCGAACTCGGCGACTATTACGAGTACCAGGAGGGATTCGTGCCGTGGGCGGTGTTCGGCGGCCTGGCGATGATGGCCTCGATCCTTACACGTCGTATGTGGTTCGAATCCGTGCCATGACGCGGAACTTGCGACAGGTATGAACATCGAATTCGGCATAGCGAACCCTGCCGGTTGGTGGGTTGTGTCCCTCGCGGTACTTTCCGCGGTGCTGATCGCGCTGCGCGCGCTCGATCGGCGGCGCCAAGGACGGTTGGAACGGTTTGTAGAGGCGAAGCTGGCCGGGCGGTTGTTGCCGGGTTTTGACGCTAGCGCACGGCGACCGTTGGCCTGGCTGACGCTGCTAGGATTTGCGGCGCTGGCCTTGGCGATCGCGCAGCCGCATTGGGGCGAAACCTGGCGTGAAATACGACGCCACAGCAGGGACATCGTAGTCCTGCTGGACACGTCGGAAAGCATGCGGGCGGCCAATCCCCTCCCGGACCGAATGGCACGGGCAAAGCAGAAGGTGGCATCGCTGTTGGACCGAGCGCGCGCCGACCGGTTCGCAATCATTGCGTTCTCCGGCGCCGCCGAATTGCAGTGTCCATTGACTCTCGACCATGGGTACGTCCGGACCGTGCTTGAGTCCATCGATACCAACACTATCAGTCGAGAAGGGACTGACATCGCCGCGGCCTTCGACAAGGCCATCGAGCTATTCCAGGCGGAAACGGGAGACGGAAAGGCCCCGGCGGCGGGCGCGCGGGCGATTCTGCTTATATCCGATGGAGAGCAGGTGTCCGGCGATGCAGTCGATGCGGCAGCGAGATCGACGAAATATGCGCGGGTTTTTGTGATCGGTATAGGCGATCCTCGCGGCGCGGAAGTGACATTGCCGGACTGGATGACCCGATATGTAACCGCGTTGGACGGTGAGGCGACGCATTTCTCGAAGCTGGACGAGGATACGCTATCGCAGATCGCCCTGGCGGGCAACGGGGCCTACACCCGCTCGCGCCTGGACACGTGGGACATTGATGAGATTCTGGAGCGACTCAATACCCTGTCGACCCGGGACACGGGAAGTGACATCCGGCAGCGGTTGGTGAACCGTTACCAATGGCCATTGGCGCTGGCTCTTCTGGCTTTCATGGGCGAAGGGGCGTGGCTGGCGCTGCTCCCGCTGCTCAGGAGGCAACGCATGCGGCGAGCAACGACGCAGGAAGCGGGAGACGCCGAATATGCGTAAGGGCGTGTTGGCTTTTGCATGTCTGCTCGTCTGTCAAGCGGCGAACGGAGACTCATTCGGTCAGCGCTTGAAGCAGGCCAATGCCTTGCTTCGCAGCGGCGAAGTCGATCGGGCCATGTCTCTTTATGACGAACTTCAGGTGGAGAACCCGGATTCGCCGCTCGTCGAGTACAACAAAGGGTGCGCCCAATATGAACGAGCGCTCCAGAAGGCGAAGAGTCAGGAGATTCCCCTCGAGCAGAACCCCTTCGTCGAGGCGATGGCATCCTTTGAGGAAGTCTTGGCACAAGGGGATGAGCGGCTGAAGACCGACGCCGCTTACAATCGCGCGAATTGTATCGCCCAGTCGGCCAAGCTTTCGCGTTCCACGGGAGATATGGAAGCGATCGCGGAAGCCTATCAAAACGCGATACGCGCTTATGAGGAAATCCTTCGAGACACGCCGGACCATCCACAGGCCCGGCACAATCTCGACCACATGCGGCACGAATGGAAAACGCTGCAGCAGAATCCTCCTCCCCCGCCTCCACAGGGCCGCGGCGAAAACGAGAAGCAGGAGGAGTCGCAGCAACCGGACAGTGACGAATTCAGACAGAATTCCCCACAAGAGCAAGGAGATGAAAGCCACGACCAGGAGCAGAGCCGGGAGCCCGAATCCGAACCCGAGCAACAGGACAAGAACCAACAGGCGGAACCGAATAGACAACCGCAGCAAAACAACCCCGAGTCATTCGAGCCGGATAGCGCCCTCGAACCCCGCCCAAGTGTCTCGCCGGAAAAACCGGATCGCAGGACTGTCGAGGCGCTCCTGCAATCGTTAGAGGAGCGCGACAAACAAGAGCAGCGTGACATGCGCAGGACGCCGCAAGGCACGCGCTTGCGCGGAGAGTGGTGGTGATGCGGTGCGCGCGCGGCATCGTGTGGTATTGCGTGGCAACGGCGTCTGTGTACGCGGGCACCGTCGAGGTGTCAGTAAACAGCCGGACCGTCCGCGCAAACGAGATGTTTGAGATTCGCATCGAGGCGACGGGGAGAAGAGTGGACGAGCCCATTCTGCCGAACATTCCCGGTTTGACGATCAGCACGCAGCCGTCAATCACCAAGACCCAGGCCATCAACATCAACGGCCAGGCAAGCGTCACGAGCATTCGAATCTACATTGCCGTCGCACCCAAACCGGGAACCATCAAGTTCCCGTCGATTGGAGTGTTGGTGGATGGCCAGATGGCATTTAGCAAGCCGTTCACGTTGACGGTGGAACCCGAGGGGGCCGCACGCGCAGACGCGAGCCAGCAGGTGGCGGGAGATGAATGGCTGTTTCTTACCGTTGAAACGGACAAGCAAAAGGTCTACGAGGGTGAGTCGATCCAACTCACACTGACGCTGTGGGCGCTGTGGGATGAGGCGCTTCGGGTGAAGCAGTTTGCCGCCGCGTTCCCGGACACGGCCGGGTTTTACGCGATCCCCCGGGAACCGGCGAAACAGTCCAAAGCCATTCGAGAGCACGACGGACTGCGCTACGAAACGTTGTCGTGGAAACAGACGCTGTATCCAACGAAGTCCGGCACGCTGCATATCGGGCCATGGGCGTGGCAGGGATATTACGAAGTCGGCCGGCGTCCCCGCCCTATTGAACTACAGAGCGACCCCATTTCGATTGAGGTCATTGCGTTGCCCGCGCCGCCCGATCATTTTTCGGGCGCTGTGGGCCAGTACAGCATCGAGGCAAGTCTGTCCAAGAGCGAAATCATACAGGGAGTGCCGGTGGAACTTACGGTTGCGGTGTTCGGCAGCGGGAATCCCGATGCGATCGCGGAGCCGCGTCTGCCGGAGATGCCATGGGCTTACGTAGGCGACGCCAAGCGCAGATCCCACCAGTCCGGTCAGGCGGTCGGTTTAGGAGGGTATGACTTTGTGTATTCAATAACGCCCATCGACTCGGGCGAACAGATCGTCCCTTCAATCGAATACTGCTTTTTTGATCCGAGCGCGGAGAAATACCGGAGCGAATCAACGAGTCCGCTTCGCTTGACGGTGCGCTCTTCGGCCGAACCGGTGCAGCGCGTGGTGGTCGGAGAGACCGGTGAGGAGACCGAGAACCGGGTCCCTGTTTTTGTACGTGACATCATGCCGATCGTTCAGACGACGGCGCCGTTGCGCCGGCAGGGTGGACTGGCGTGGACTACGGCGGCGGTGTTAATCGCCCCTGCTATGGCGTATGCGGGGTTGGCCGTGTACGTGGGTCGACGGCGGCGCTTCAGCGGCGACTTGAGGTACGCGCGATCCTACTTGGCGCTGTCGCGGGCGCGGAGGCGCCTGACGCATGTGGAAGGTTCATCGGAACCTACGGAGGCGCTGTATCGAGCGGTCACGGGGTTCCTTGCCGACAAATTCGACGTCCCGGAAGGCGGGCTCACGTCGGCCGACGCGGAACGCCTGCTGGGTTCGAACAGCGTACCCGCCGAAATCGCGTCAGGTCTCGCCATAATTCTCAAGAAATGCGAACGAGCGCGCTACGGCGGCTCCCAATTGACCCGAGATGAGGTGGATGCACTGCTTCACGGAGCGGCGGCGAATCTTGAGCGCCTGAACGTTCACCTGAGCAAGGCCGCGCGGACATGACGTACACAACGCTCATCCTCTTCTTGGGCGCGACCGTGTTTGACGCCGCGTTTGCACGCGCGAATGAAGCGTATCAGAGCGGTGACTTTCCGGCGGCCATCAGCGGGTACGAACAACTGATTTCCGACGGGATCGTCGAGGCGCCATTGTTTCACAACTTGGGTAACGCGTACTACCGGGCGGGCCAATTGGGCGCGGCCATCGCCAATTTCGAACGCGCAATCCAGGTTGACCCCGACTTTGCGCCGTCCCAGTACAACCTTGAGCACTGCGTGCAGCAGACCCAACGCCAGCTTGGGCGGCCTGCTCCCCGCGCCTGGGCCCAATCGTTACTGTTCTGGGACACCCATTTGTCGCCGCTTACGGCCTACCGCCTCGCCGTGGTATGCTGGTTGTGCTTTTGGGCGATCCTGGCCGTAAATGTATGGAAACCGATAAAGGGACTTCGTCGCGCGGTCGTGGTAACCGGATTTCTCGCAGCCGCCTTCGGGTTATCGGCCTACGCGAAACTGAATCCGCCCCTCATCGCTGTGGCGCTGGCGGATAGCGTGGCCGCCCGTTATGGTGCCGGGGAGCAGGAGTCGACCCGTTTCGAACTGATGGCCGGCGATCGGGTCCACGTGGAGGAACGTCGGGCCGGCTGGGTCCGAGTCAGCACAGCCGGCGGCGAACGAGGATGGGTCGATGAAACGGACTTGGCATGGGTAGGCCCACCATACACTCGGCCGTCGATCGGCCGAAACGAGGGATAGCGTGCCGCCGGGCGAAATATGACAAAAACCTTTGAGCAATGGATAGAACTTGCGGAATCCGGGACCGCCACCAATGGCGGGTTGCCCCGCGAGGAGTTGTTGCACGCGACACGGCAGTACTCAGCGCGTCGCCGCGAGGAAATCCGGAGGCTTCACGCGGCCGGCGCCTCCGGCGGCAACGTCGTGCGCTTGCTCAGCAACACGGCGGATGTCGTGGTGCGGGGAGTCTTTCAATTCGCGCTGAGTACGCTGGAACTTGAACGGGCGGTCCACTCGCGCGTTGCCTTGTGCGCACTGGGGGGATACGGGCGCGGGGAACTCAGTCCCTTTTCCGACCTCGACATTTGCCTCTTGTATGAAGGGCAACTGGACGAACACGTTCGCGCGCTGAACGGTTATCTGATTCCGTTTCTGTGGGACAGCGGATTTCTGGTTGGGTACTCGATCCATAGCGTTCGAGAAGCGAGCGATCTCGCATCCGAAGACATGCTCACCCTGACTCGATTCCTGGAAAGCCGGATTCTGACGGGAGAAAATTCCGTATTCGCGCGGCTCAAACTGCACATTCGGGAACTCCAGGCCGGCGCGGCCGCCAACCAGTTTATCGAACAGAAGGTCCGTGACCGCTATGAATCGCTTTCGCCTGAACTCCGCGACTTGTTCGCCGCGGAACCCAATGTCAAGGAGAACGCCGGCGGGTTGCGCGATTTTCATACGGCCTTGTGGTTGTTGATGGCCTCGTACGGGGTGTCCACGCTGGACGAAGCCGTGGCTCAAGGTGTATTGACCGCGGACGAACACCTCGATTTTGTGGACGCGCTGGATTTTCTATGGCGTATTCGGAATGAACTGCATTTTCATGCAGGGAAGGCCGACGATCGGCTGACCTTCGCAAACCAGCGGCATGTGGCCGCCGCGTTCGCCTACATGCCTGGCCCCTCACTGTCGCGCTTCATGCAGGATTATTACGCGGCGGCCGGTCAGTTGAGACGTTTTCTGCGGATTGCCGTCCGCACTTGCAGCGCCGCGCCGGTCAGTCTGCCTGACGCGGGCATGCCGGTGGCCCAGGACTACGTAATCGAAAACGGGGAGCTATACGTGGGCGCCGGAGACGAGCGGTGGTTCACCCACAGCCCGACCCGCCTGATGGAAGTGTTCTGGTTGTGCGCCCGGCACATGGTGCCGTTGAGCCGGCCGGTCGAGTTGCTGGTCCGGGCCAATCTGGACTTGATCAACGACGCGTTCCGCGGGAATGACGTGGTCCGTAGATTTTTTATTGCGATTTGCAATCGCCCGCTCCAGGCGGGGCACGCTCTTCGTCAGGCCGCCGCCCTCGGTGTACTGGGCCGTTATCTTCCCGAATTTCGAGATGTCGAAAACATCATTCGCTACGAAGACTTTCATTCCTACCCGGTCGGGGAGCACACCCTCCGCGCCATCGAGGCGCTGGCCGGTATCCATGAAATCTCCGGGCCGGTCGGGCGATGTCTGCGCGAGGCCATCGAAAACCTGTCCGACCCCTATATACTGGTCATCGCGATCTTGCTGCACGACTTGGGTAAGGTTTCAGGCGACATCCACATTGAAGAGAGCGTACGGTTGGCGCGTCAAATATGCGCTCGAATCGGCATTGCCGCGGGTGACCAGGAGCGCATTGTGTTCTTGGTGCAGCACCATTCGCTCATGACGACCATCAGCCAATATCGGGACATCGACGACGACCACATCGTGAAGAGTTTTGCCGAGACCATGCAAAACGAATACCGGTTGCGCGCGCTGTTCCTGTTGTCGTACGCGGACCTCGCCGCCGTCCGACCGGGCGTCTGGAGCGAATGGAAAGGGGCGCTGCTGCTGCAACTGTACCTGCGCACGGTAAAGCGGTTGATGGGCCGCGCGGAATCGGTGGACGAAGAATACTGGGCATCGCCGAAGGCCGAGGCGGTTCGGGCCGCCGCGGACGATCGGATCAAGGGGCTGGTGGATGAGCATCTTCGCGGTCTGGGTCAGAGGTACTTTGTCGCATATCAGCCCGAGCAAATGGCGCAACATCTGGATTGCGTCGAGGAAGCCAAAGCGACGGGCCTGGCGATGCGCTGCACCGAAAATGACGTGACAGGCCGGAGCGAGGTGGTAATTTGCACGAAGGATCGACACGGTCTTTTCTCGATGATTGCGGGGTGTTTTTCCTCGCAATTGATCGATATCAGCGGGGCGGCGCTCTTCACCCGACCGGACGGATGGGTAGTGGACTGCTTCACCGTCGCGGATGCGCGCCACATGCGGCCCTTGACCGCGGCGCAGGCGGCCAAGATGGAAGAGGTACTGCGGCGCGTGCTATTAGAAGAGGAGGACGTTCAAGACCTTGTGGATCGGGCGACGCGCCGATTGTTTGCGCTGCTGCAACCGCGGACACCGGTGCCGACCCGGATAACCTTTGACAACAATTCCTCGCGACGCCATACCATCATCGATATCGAGACCGGGGACCGCACGGGTCTGCTGTATGATATTACAAGGGCGATGAGCGAAACGGGGTTGGACATCGTCACGGCGCGCATTGTCACGGATGCGCACCGTGTGCGAGATTCTTTCTACGTGACGCACGAGCAACGAAAAATTGAGGACGAAGAGGTGATGGCGGCCGTACGGGAAGCGATTCACAGCGCAATCCACCCGCGCGCCGCCTCAGAGGCCAGAGGAGGTAGAATATGAGTGTGTCAAGACGCTTTTATCCCCTGACCGCCCTGTTGTTCATGGGGTGGGCGGGTTCGGCGTATGCGATCAGCCCGATTCTCCGCGAGATCGAGGACGCATTTATCCGAATCGGAGAACAAGTTCGGCCTGCGGTGGTCAACATCGATTGCGAACAGGATTTGCCCGAAGGCGGCGATGATCCGCGGCTGCGCGGATTCGAGCCGTTCTTCCGCTTTTACGGGATTCCCTTCCCGGAGGAAGGAGAGTCCCAGCGCGGACGACGGCGTCCCCCCGTGGCGAGCGGGTCGGGCTTCATTTATGACAAGCAGGGACACGTGGTGACAAACAACCACGTCGTCTCGGGCGCGGGATCCATTAAAGTCCGCTTCCACGACGGCAAAGAATATGAGGCGGATCTGGTCGCGGGCGACGAAGACACCGATATTGCGGTAATCAAGCTGAAAGGGACGCCACCGGATGTACACGTGGCGGAGTTGGGAGATTCGGACGGCCTCAAGGTAGGTCAGTTTGCGATCGCCGTGGGCAACCCGCGCGGGCTTGAAGGGTCGCTGTCCTTTGGCCATGTGAGCGCACTGGGACGTGAGGATCTTCGTCTGCCGATCGATCTTCGCTTTCAGAACTTCATCCAAACGGACGCGGCGATCAACTTGGGCAACAGCGGCGGGCCGCTATGCGACATCGAAGGGAAAGTGATCGGCATCAACACGGCCATCGATGCGGTCGGTGAGTCGCTTGGGTTTGCGATTCCGGTCAACATGGTAAAAGAGGTCGTACCGCAACTCATCAGCAATAAGAAGGTCGTACGCGGCTTTCTGGGCGTTTATGATATCCGCGACCTCGGCGAGATCGTGACGGGTCAAACGACGGCCGCCGACATGGCGGAGGCGCTGGGCTTGCCCGATCCGAGCGGCGCGTACGTCAACGGAGGCTCGACGGAGAACTCGCCGGCGGAGAAAGCGGGCATCAAGCAGGGCGATGTCATTCGCAAGGTGAACGGCCTGCAGATTGCGGGCGCCAAGGACCTTGTCAAGAGGATTTCGGCGTATTCGCCCGGTACCACGGTAAACGTCGAAGTATGGCGTGATAAGCAACCGTTAAACTTGGAAGTGACTTTGGCCGAGTACGCGGGCAGTATGGTCAAGGCGCGGTTCGGCTCGCCGATTTTGGGAATGCGGCTGCTCGTGATTACTCCCGAGTTGAAGAAAGAGCGGGGTCTCGCTCCGGAATTCCAAGGTCTGGTGGTTGTCGACGTCGAGCGTGGATCACCGGCGTATGAAGCGGAAATCGGGGTGGGCGACATCATCGTGGAAATCCAGCAAAAACCCGTCTCGACCGTCGAGGATTTCCGGAAGATGGTTAATGAATTTGGCCAGCCCGGCAAATCCGTATTGGTGCGAGTGCTGCGCGAAGGAGGAGAATCGCTACCGGTACTCATTAAGGTGCCTGAAGAGGCCAAGCCCTAAGAGAGAGGAACTTCACCGGCGCGGGGGACGGGACCGACCAGCCCCGTCCCCCTATTCTTTTCGCTTGGGACCCGGCAAAGCCGAAAAGTTTTCCTGAGCCAAAGGAGCTTCAAAACGTGAAATCCACGGCGCGAAGGATACCTACGCCAATGAAAGAGCGTCTCGTCGCCGCATTACTTGCGATGGCGGTCCTTGCCGTTATTGGGATTGCGCGGTGGCTCACCCCCGATCCGCGGGGTTTCGGAACGCACGAACAATTGGGTCTGCCGCCCTGCGTGTCCGAACGGTTCCTCGGTTTTCCTTGCCCATTCTGTGGAATGACGACATCCTTCTCGCTTATGGCGCACGCGCGGCCGGAGGAGGCCTTCTATACGCAACCGGCGGGCGCGGCCGCGTTTCTCGTTG